>CAYMZO010000079.1:0-5968 GCA_964394885.1 uncultured Eubacteriales bacterium
TAGTATTTATCAGCGTGATATTGCATTAAGCCTTTTAAAACGGACGTGTAATTGCTGGTTGTTACAGATGCACCCGTTACTGCCTGAACATCAACCCCATCAATTTGGTTTCCGTATCCCTGCCAGTCATCGTAATCTGATTTTTTTGTTTTCACAAGCTTTTGAATAAACTTTTCATTCATATATTCGTCTGTATATTCAGGAACATAATAGTTTGGGTTGCTATCGCCATAAAGCCCCTTATTATCAGAGACGGATATAGTCCTTATTTCAATATCGTCGGAGCTTTCTTTGGTGTTAAGAAGCTCGACATAAAGGACAGAATAATAGCTCACCAACGCATCTCTGCAAGTGCAAGATGAAAATGCAATTTGATACGATGTAAAGGTTGAATTACTCTGTTCGAAAAGGATAACGGCATTATAGTTTTCTGCGTTTCCACCTGTCGCATAATGTGTATACTCAAAAGTTTTATAGTCTTTTGCTTTATTCTTATTGCCGATAACTCCCGTAAGAGATAAAGTTAACAAAACCGCCAAGGCAACTATTACACAAACGAGTATAGAAATAACAATTTTACTTTTTTTCATTTTACGTTTTCCTTTATTCAACTATTCAACGTCATTGAGAAGGCTAAAATCTATGTATGCGTAATCCGCTCTCCAAGTAGCATAGATGTCTTTTCCGTCTGCATCCTCTGAATATTTTATAAGTTCAAGAGAATTTTCGCCCTTATACTCCCAGTTGGCACCTATATTATACAGCAAATTTGCATCCCATCCAAGGTGTATTAAAAGTGATTTCATCATTGCAGAATATCCTCCGCCACCGCACATAATAAAAATCGCCTTATCTTTTGGAAAAAGTTCCTCAAGTATCATATTGGACTCTTTGTAATTTGGCTTAACGTCTTTTATGTTTCCATTTTCATCCCAAGTTACGGAAAACAGGCAGTTCCCTTGATACGCACCGTCCACCGGCAATTTTTGTAGCGTTGCAATATAAGGATACGGCACTATTTTAAAGCCTTTTATTGTCTTAGACAAATTGGCGTCTCCTCCAATTGTCTCATAATCAGCAGGGTCAAAAAGCATTCTTACATCTCTATAAACCACATCATCTCTACCTATGTATTTATCTATTGTGGTCATATTAATGTTTTTATCAATTCCGAACATACTTTTTGAGTCCGGAGATGATTTTGGAAGTTCAGACTGTTTTTCATTTTGGCACGAGCATAATGTTAACAGCATTATAGAAAGTAAGATACAACTTAATATTTTTTTCATTTTTTATTTTTCCTTTCTTTGCACAATTGCAAAAGTGAAGAAAATTTATATTATTTACTGTACTTATAATTTATATCAATTGGCCCTGTTCCGGGAATTGTTACAACAACCTTATTACAATATTTCATACAAGTTCCTGACGTATTTTCAGTAATAATTCTCAAAGGTCCAAAGGCATTTCCGGCAGCTCCCGAATATCCCTCGTCTGTTTCATCAACTACAAGAGGATAACCCTTAACTGCATAGCAAAGAATAATTGAGCGTCTTTGTCCTGTCGTATTTGAAACAACTCCCTTTTGCAACCCTTCAAGATAAAAGGTTGAAAGCAAATCTTGAGAGTATCCGTCTGATGCAAACGCTTTTACAGACTCCGGATTTTTAAGTCCATCAAGATTTCCACAAGTGTTTTCAATCAGTTTCCAAAGGTTTAATCCTTCGCAAGGACCAAGCTCAAGTATTGTATAATCCTCTCTTGTAACTAAATCGGTCATATCTTCAAGCTGTTTTAGAGTCCACGTATATTCCCATGTACTCTTCTTGTTTTTAACTACAAGCGTAAATTTTTCATCAAGATAATTTGAATATACATCGCTTGAGCTATGCCCCCAGCTTGTCATCTCCTTGGCAGTTACCTCAACTGCAACTACATCTTTTATGCAAAGAGATGCATTTTTTGTCTTTTTGTCTGCCTGTGGCATAACCAGCATTAAAGGTCCGCCGTCATTATAATAACCCTTATTGTATCCTGATGAATTTGAGTTCAATGCAAGTGGCAATCCGTCCTTTTTATTCTTATCAACAGACGACGAGCCAAAAGCAATAAGAGGAGTTAATTTATCTTTGTTCTTATTCACATAGTTTATATATTCCGCATTTCGTATATCTGCAAGCGAAAACTCTTTCTTTGTACCGTCTGAGGAATAGACGACAACCTTGTCGGCATTATATTTTATTCCTGTCATAGACAAAAGGTCGTATAGTGTTACTCCCCTGTATCTGACTTCATTAAGGGTTCCTTTTTGATTAAGAACGCTGAAATCAAGTGTCTTTGCACTCATCTGCATTCCCTCAATATCAGAAACCGTATATGTCTTTTCCAAATCAAGTCCTGCACCATACAGCTTGATTTTGCTTGACAACAGTGATGTGTCATTTGAGCTTGTATGAGTGTATGAATCGGGCTCAATGTTTACACTTATTGATGTTACGTTATTTAAGTATTTTGCATTTGAATTTTTAGAATCTGAGCTTGGTATTATTATTTGAAGTGGTCCGCCTGAATTTTTTACTTTGTATGTTGACGGTTCATCTGAAAGTACATTTAGCTTGCGTTCTGAAACATATCCCGCAGACTTTGAATTTTTTACAAGCGGTGTTCCGTTTTTGGCAAATGCTATTACAGGTTTTAGCCCGCTCTGACCGGTTTTAGTGTTATATCCATCATTAAAAATCGTGTCAAGGTCAACTGTTATTTTATCTTTACCATTTGAAAATGTTACTGTGCCGATTGTTCCCGGAATTCCTATTACCTCGGTAAGCAGATACTCAAGATTAATTCCCTCATATATGTCTGTGCTTCCGTCCTTGTTTTCATAGACGGATTTTGCCTGTGCCGCAGCCTTAACGGTATTCGGTACATCTTCATCATAAATTATCTTTTCTATCTGCCTTATTGTCATTTCGGTATCTGTTATTTTTGTTCCCTTATCATCGTTTACATTTATAGACACCTTGTTTTTTGCCAACGCCTTATAATCTTTATTGTCGGTGTTGGTATGGGTGTTGTACATCTTACCCTTACCCACGACAATTTTGCTTAAAAACTTAACTTGATTAGAACCATTGGGGTGGTTATACTCTGTTTTTCCAAATACAACTCTAACCGGTCCACCATCATTTGCAAGTCCGCTTAAATATCCCTTATCTTCGCTGTTAATCACATAAGGGTAATTATTTACACCAAATGAAAGCAGAACGGGATAGCCTGTATCTACAAGGTCTTTCGGAGTTGATTTGTATGTGCCGTCATTATTGTCGATTGCATTTTTCTTGTAAAATCCAAAGTTATTATAATCTGAAATCTGTGCCACATTAAACGATTGAGATGAAGTGTAACCATCTGCGGCAAAAAAGGTCAGCTTTGTTTTTTCTGCACTGTCCCCCATCTTCTCGGCACTATCCATTCCGAGATATTGAAGAAGTTTATACAAATCAAGTCCTTCATATTCATTTACATACCAATAAGCATTGTTTGCAAGGCTATAATAATTTGAATATCCCAATCCTTCCGGAACCACTTTATTCTTTTTATCAAGATTAAGCAAAGCCTCTAAATCTTTAACAGGCATATCTATTTCGTATCCGAGAGCATCACCGCTAAAAGATACAATATAGTTCTTTAAATCAGGTGAATCATACTCTTTACCGCTACTTTCATCGTGCAAATATCCGGGTTCTGTCTCTTCACAAACATAAATATATGCAACATTTGAAAACTTTTTATATTCTTTGTTTTCTCCGTATTTTGTAAAGTTATATACAAGCTTTAAGCAACCGTCGTCATTTTTAAGAGAATCTATGTATCCGTCTGAATGCTCGTCTTCGTTTGCGGCATCAAATACAAACGGTGCCACTGTTTTTCCGTCCTCAGAGCCAACGCCATAGGCAATTAAAATCGGTTGATTATCTTTATGAGCCCTTGTAATTTCATCTATTGTAAATTCAGCAACATCTTCTCTGTTGCAATTTTTCAAAACTACCTTGTATGCATTATCTGTTAAAACAATGCCATTGCCGTCCTGCTGCATTTTATTAACAAGGTAATATAAATCCATTCCCTCATACAAGAATTGCCCTGATTTATCCTTGTAGACACCACGGGCAAGCCCCTCATTCTCGTTTTCTATCTCTTTGGTTGAAAGAGGCACACTTGTTTTTACAGCAGGACCTTCAACGGTCAAAGTGGCACCTGTTATTGCATTGATATTATAGGGTGTTGCACTCTCGCTATCTTTTCCTCCGTTTGTAATGTGTTTAAATGCACTGGTTGTAAAATCAATTCCGCTTTTAATAGTTGCGTCATACTTACACGCTGTAAAGCATAGTGCCATAGCAACTATAAGTAATAAAATCGGGGAAACTATTTTGCACTTCTTCATTCCATTTTCACACTCTTCTCCAATATATTTTTAAAAACAAAAAATGGTCTGCCAAAAGACAGACCAAAATAACTTACAATTATCAGCCAGTCCTTTCCAAGCATGGGAGGCAAGTAAATTTCTTCACTTGCCCAAAGTTTCTGCACTCATAGTTCCCTTTAGACTGCAGAAATCGGACCATATTTCACCTTATATACTTTATCATCATTATTATACTTTTGTCAACTTTTTACATAAGATATTTTTCAAAGCAGAAAATTACCCTATCTTTTTGCCAAGACTTTTTATCAGAAACTTTAACGCATCGGAAAAGCCAAGCTTTGGCACTGCCTGTTCCGCTGTCAAATTATACTCTGCAACCTTTTCTCCGTCTATTGAGAATTCAACTGTACCAAGAACCTGACCTTTTTCTATTGGTGCCTCAACATCAACAGCAAGATTAACTTTTTGGGTTAGATTTTTCTTCTTACTGTTTTCAATCAATATATTTTCGGCTTTGGGAATGCTGGGAGTTATGGTTTTTTGTGTTCCGTGAATAACATTGACCTTTGTTACAAGGCTTTTATCTATCTCAGGACATACTGTTGTATAGTTTGAAAATCCCCAGTTAAGCATTGCCTTTGCACCCTCAAATCTGTCAGTGCTGTTTCCTGCACCCAGAATAACAGCTATCAGATGTGTATCCCCTCTTTTTGCCGATGCCGAAAGACAACTTCCTGCTTTACTGGTTGTTCCCGTTTTCAGTCCCGTTGTTCCCTCGTAAAATCTTACAAGTTTATTTGTGTTTACAAGCTCTGTTTTCCCACCACGCAAGCTATCCATCCAAACAGTTGTATATTTTGTTATTATCTCGTGATTTAACAGTTCTCTTGACATAAGTGCAATGTCGTATGCTGTTGTCAAATGCTGTGTTGCGGTATCGTCAAGACCGGTACAATTTTCAAAATTTGTGTTTTTCATACCGAGTTCCTGTGCTCGTTCATTCATCATATTTATAAATGCTTCTTCGCTTCCTGCCACATATTCGCCAAGTGCTGTACAAGCATCGTTGGCACTGTATATTGCAGTTGCCCTCATCAATTCATCAACTGTCATTTCTTCATTTTCTTTAAGCCAAATTTGTGAACCGCCCTTTGATATTGCAGTTCTGCTTGCTCTAACCTTGTCAGACAGCTCTATTTTTCCGTTATCAAGTGCCTCTGTTACAAGCAAAAGGCTCATTATCTTTGTAACAGATGCAGGGTAAAGCTTTTCATTTTCATTCATCGCCATAAGTACTTTGCCTGTTGACTGGTCCATTAAAACTGCAGCCTTTGCATTAACAGTTACAGGCATTTCACTTGCAGAAGTATAAAATGATGTTAAGCTTATAATCATAATTATCGTTAGTATTACAGATAACATTTTGGAAACTATTTTCATTTAGTCCACCCCCTTTTATAATTATGGAACGTCTTGATAAATTATTCCGATTGAAATAAGTATTAATGTAGCTTATAATATTAAGATATATTATTACTA
>CAYMZO010000080.1:0-5952 GCA_964394885.1 uncultured Eubacteriales bacterium
TTATTTTAATCATATTACTCTAAACAAAATAAATATATTTAATATATAGGCTTAATACTTGTTTGCAAAAGAAAAGAGTATATAGTATAATTTATGTAAATAAATTCATTTGGAGTAGATTTATCGTGAATATTGTCGTTATTGATGGACAAGGCGGCGGAATTGGCAGAACTCTTGTCGAGCAGTTACGTGTTGCATTACCTGATGCTGAAATCATTGCAATTGGTACCAACTCTATTGCAACATCATCTATGCTTAAAGCCGGGGCGTCTATGGCTGCTACCGGAGAAAATTCTATTGTTGTTGCCTGTTCAAAGGCAGATATTATTGCAGGTCCTGTTGGTATTGTCCTTTCTAATTCTATGCTTGGAGAAATTACTGATAAAATGACTTACGCTATTACAACAAGTAACGCCAAAAGGGTTCTTGTTCCTGTTTCTAAATGCAATACTCGTATCGCAGGCGTTGCGGATAAGCCATTGTCTAAATATATAGAAAGTGCGGTTTCAATAATCAAGGAGATGTATAACTAAAATCAAAAGACTGAATGCATTTTGTTTTCAGTCTTTTATTTTTGATAGTTGAGCGGAAACTAATTCTCTTTATAAAAATTATAATAGGAGTGTGAGAAAAGATGAATGATAAATCGCATGATGAAGTTGTATCGGAGTTAGAATACCTAAAACTTCTATCAAGACAGTACCCAACTGCTCAATCGGCAGCAAGTGAAATTATCAATTTACAGGCTATTCTTAACCTTCCTAAAGGAACAGAACATTTTATGTCTGATTTGCACGGAGAATACGAGGCTTTTATTCACATTGTAAGTAATGCTTCAGGCGCTATCAGAGAAAAAGTTGATATGCTTTTTTCCAACACCTTGTCGGAAAACGAACGTGCAACACTTGCTACACTCATTTATTATCCTGAAGAAAAGCTAACAGAAATTCTTGAGGTTGTACCGGATATTAAAGAGTGGTATACAGAAACGTTAAATCACTTAATTGAGATTTGTCATCTTGTTTCTTCAAAGTATACACGTTCAAAGGTTAGAAAATCTCTTCCTGTTGAATACAGTTATATTATCGATGAACTTTTGAACACAGACTTCACCCTACATAACAAAAAAGAATATTACGACAACATTATCTCAACAATAATTTCCATTGGCAAGGCCGAGGATTTTATAATTGATATGTGTGAACTTATAAAAAGGCTCATAGTTGACAGGCTTCATATTGTTGGCGATATTTTTGACAGAGGTCCTCGTGCAGACATTGTAATGAATTGCTTGTTAAATCACCACTGCGTTGATATTCAATGGGGTAATCACGATATTCTTTGGATGGGTGCAGCTGCCGGCAGCAAAATATGTATCGCAACTGTGCTTGCAAATTCCGTTTTATACAACAACCTTGAAGTAATTGAAACCGGTTATGGAATAAGCCTAAGGCCTCTTGCTGTTTTTGCAAACGAAGTATATTCTCACAGCAATACCGATTGCTTTAAGACAAGGGTTTCAAATGATTGCTCTGCATATAATCCAAAAGATCTTGCACTGTGTTCAAGAATGTCAAAAGCAATATCTGTGATTTTATTTAAGCTTGAAGGTCAAGCAATTATGAGAAATCCAGAGTTCAAAATGGAAGAAAGATTATTGCTTGATAAAATTGATTATGAAAGCAAAACAGTTAACATTAACGGCACCATATATCCTCTTAGAGATTGTGATTTTCCGACTATTGATAAAGATAATCCATATATGCTAAGTGGAGAAGAAAATGAGCTTATAGAACAGTTAAGACTTTCTTTCTTGAGAAGTGAAAAATTGCAAACACATATAAGATTTTTATTTTCTAAAGGAAATCTTTATAAATGCTTTAATGGAAATCTTCTTCTTCACGGATGTGTTCCAATGAATCCGGATGGTACATTTATGGAATTCAATATTCACGGTAAAAAGCTAAAAGGGAAGGCCTTCCTTGACTATGCAGAAAAGCTTGCGTATACAGGATATTACGGCAAGCCAAACAGTAAGGAAAAGCTTTTTGGAGAAGATTTTTTATGGTTCTTATGGTGTGGAAAGAATTCTCCCCTATTCGGTCGTGAAAAAATAACAACATTTGAGCGAAGGCTCATTAGCGATAAATCAACTTGGGTCGAGCCTAAAAATGCGTATTACAAGCTTACAACGGATAAACAAATCTGCGAAATGATACTTGAGGAATTCGGCCTTGGAGGAAGACGTTCTCATATAATAAATGGACATATCCCCGTAAAATCCAAAGATGGTGAAAATCCAATCAAGGGTGGCGGAAAGCTAATTGTTATTGACGGAGGTTTTTGTCGTGCTTATCAGCCAACAACCGGAATTGCGGGATATACACTTATCTACAACTCTTATGTAATGCGTCTTTCATCTCACGAACCATTTGTTGGGGTTGAAAACGCCATAAAATATAATAAAGATATTTTATCTACCTCTGTTGTATTTGAACGTTTGGACTCAAGAATTAAAATAAGTGAAACAGATAATGGTGTGCTTTTGCAAAAAAATATAGATGAATTAAAGAAACTTTTAAAAGCATACAAAACAGGTGCACTTATGGAACACGGATTTTAAATTTTGAAAGAATATAATTTGTTAAATTTTGAGGTGTCAAATCATAGGTATGTCTATTGTATGCAACAACTGTCCAAGACACTGCGATTGTTTAAGAAGCGAACATACTGAAAAAAATTCAACAACAGGATTTTGCAATATGGGTCTTTTGCCTGTTGTTGCAAGAGCCGGAAAGCATTTTTGGGAAGAACCTTGTATAAGTGGAGATTGTGGTTCGGGTGCAATATTTTTCAGTGGTTGTTCATTAAAATGTGTCTTTTGTCAGAATCACGAAATAAGTACAAAAAATTTTGGCAAAGAAATTTCGGTGGAAAGATTAAAAGAAATAATGAATGAGCTTATTAATGACGGAGTTCATAATATTAATCTTGTAAATCCCACTCATTTCACTTGGAGTATATTAAAAGCACTTGATGAAAAACTCCCGGTTCCTGTTGTATATAATTGTGGTGGATATGAAGATGTTCAAACTTTAAAATCTTTGGATGGTAAGGTTGACATCTATATCCCAGATATTAAATATTCTGACAACTCACTTGCAAAAAAATATTCTAATGTAAACAACTATTTTGAGACTGCACAAAATGCAGTTTTAGAGATGTTTAAGCAAACAGGTCCATATAAATTTGACAAAAATGGCATTTTACAAAAAGGAGTAATTATCAGGCACCTAATTATGCCGGGTAATATTGAAAATTCTTTTGGAGTTATTGACTGGGTATCTAAAACGTTTCCTAAAGGAAGTGTGTTGTTCAGCCTTATGAGCCAATATACACCTGTACAGGAATTAAATGATTTTCCAGAGCTTTGCAGAACTCTTTCTAAAAAAGAATACAATTCAGTTGAGCAATACTTATATAGTTCAAAAATCGAGGATGGATTTATTCAAGACTTATCATCGTCTACATCAGAATACATTCCTTGCTTTGATTTAACAGGTGTATAAAATAACTATTTGTGCAAACTAATTACAGGAGGATACTTATCGTGATTAAAGAAAAATTTCTTTCAAAAGTTTCAGTTTATCAGCTTATTTGGTGGTGGGTTTTTAGGCTTATCGTAATTAGTCCCCTTATATTTTCCTGGGATTCTCCACACGAAAATATTGTTCTTCAAATAACTGCAAATTTTGTTGTAAGCTTTGCTTGGGAAATTCTGCAGTTCTTCCCTGAAAAATCATTTTTAAGAAAAATTTCTCCTCGTTTTCAGGACTTTACAGTTGTTCAAATTTTTCTTGCTTCATTTTTAGGAGCGTTTAAAGATTTTTA
Organism: uncultured Eubacteriales bacterium; assembly: GCA_964394885.1. Classification (GTDB taxonomy): domain Bacteria; phylum Bacillota; class Clostridia; order Oscillospirales; family Acutalibacteraceae; genus RZYX01. The sequence goes on from CAYMZO010000080.1 coordinate 3,892, forward strand.
CTACACCGTTTGGTGGTGGGATTCTGCCATTCATATTGTCGGCGGTGGAATTTGTATGGCACTCGGATATGAAATATTTACAGCCATTCAAAAGAAGTACGAAAAACCGGTTCCGGCAGTAATAATAGTATTTGCAGCTTTTTGCTTTTCTTTCTTTGCCGGAGTAGTATGGGAAATATTTGAATTCCTATTTGACCAGTTTACAGGTTCAGATTCTCAGCACTGGTGTTATGCAAATGCCGATGGTGCACGTTCAATTTTCTCATACACGCCAGAACGCTTTCCTATAATGGATACAATGATAGATTTAATTTGTAACACCGTTGGTGCCATTGTATTTTCTATTTTTCTTTATAAAAAGCCATATCATCACATTGGAAAAAATAACGTAAATGAACTTTATGAAACTCAAAGCAACGATAACGAAAAAACAAAAGACATTGAAGAAGATATAGAAGAAAACATTATAGAAGTTGAAACAGTTAATAAATAAATTGCTAAACCAAAAAGACTCTTAGAAAAATCTAAGAGTCTTTTTTCTTTTATTATTTATCAATAATTGTTTATATAGGATACTATTCCATCTGCTATTGCAGCTGACAGCAACTGTTGATTGTTTGGGTCGAGAAGTTTGGTAAGCTCATCGGGATTTGACATAAATCCACACTCTATAAGTATTGCCGGACAAACTTCAATTCGAGCAATGCGGAACGGATAAAAATTAGTTCCCCTATCTTTAATCGGTCTGCCATAAACGGTATTCCACGCAGTTAAGAGCTTATTGTGAACCTCTTTTGCCAACGGATACGAATATGGCTTAAAATAGTAAGCTGACGTTCCGGTTGCCGTAGAACTTGAGCTTGAATCATTATGAATACTTACTGATAAATCCGGTTTTTGAGAAGTTATATACTCGGCACGACCATTAAGAGAAAAAGTGCTGTCCCCTGTCCTTGTCATTATAACCGTTACTCCTAAGTTTTGAAGTTTTTGCCTAACAAGCTGAGCAAGAGCAAGATTTACATTTGATTCATAATACTGAACTACTTGTCCATTTCCTGTATATATCTTTCCAATAGCTCCGGGGTCATTTCCTCCGTGGCCCGGGTCGATAAGAACCGTATAATTGGAAAGTGATGATGGCTTATTCTTTATTGATATTACAAAACTGCCGGTTGCTTCATCGTGAGTTATTTCGTACCCGTAAAATGCCCCTGCTTTTCTTAAATATAGTCGTAATGTTGCTGAGTCGTTTGCTCCTACATTAACCCATTCTGCACTTTTAACTACATTGCTTGAAGAAAAATCAAAGTTGCCGGATGCTGCATTGGTATGATAAAACGTAATGTCAACATAGCTTGCCGTAAAACTGCTTACATTAAAAATTCTGCTGTCATAACCTTTATAATAGCTTTGTGGGTTATATGTAACATTAAATGGCACCCACCAATCTGTTTTTATATTAAGGTTAGTAGATTTATTTGTTGGGACACTCCCTGTTGCTGTAAGGTTATTGGAGCTTAATGTTGGCGGATTTTCAACATATGCAAAATCCTTTGCATATGCAAGTCTACCTGATGAAAGCTTATAAAATTTTGTGTTATCAATTACTGCTTCACCGTCAATATAATCATAAGTACCTTTTGGCAATGGTGCAAATGTAGGATTATATTTACCGTCAAGAGTTGCCGAATCAAATGTTTCTGCCAAAGTTGAAGTTACCACTGCTAATTTTTCATAGTAGGCTTTATTTACATAAACCCTTGCACCTGTTGCAGAATCCGAATGGCCCTTATAGCTTGCATAAACCTTTATTCTTCCAAGATCTTGAACTGTGCTTTTGCTTTCAGGAAGCCTATATGTTCCTGAGTAAGTAACGTAATCAAAGCTATCTGTATTTGCAAGGTCTCCCTCTGAAATATCAGAACTTCCAACACTCATTGCCACTTTTTGACCATTTACAACAGCATAAACATTAGAGCCATTTATTGCAACAGCCTTTATTTCAATTGATGTTCCGCCAATTCCATAGACGTCATCCGTTGGCTTTATTGATGTAAT
>CAYMZO010000081.1:0-4496 GCA_964394885.1 uncultured Eubacteriales bacterium
GAAAAAGAATTTGCTGACTGGACACAACCCTTTGTACACGTTAACACTTTGCAGCTTAACAATGATTCAATTAAACAAATAGAAAGTCCAAGACTTGACGGAAATGTTACAAACTTGTTGCAATTAAAGATTGAAGAACTAAAAGAAACAAGCGGCAACAGAGATTTTTCACAAGGTGGAACAACAAGTGGTGTAACTGCTGCTTCAGCTATTGCAGCATTACAGGAAGCAGGCTCAAAACTTTCAAGAGATGCGAACAAAGCAGCGTACAGAGCATTTCAACAAGAGTGTTATCTTGTCATTGAATTAATCAGACAATTCTATGATGAAGAGCGTTCATTTAGAATAACCGGTAAAGACGGTAAAACAAGATTTGAAACATACAGCAATAACAATATTAAAGAAATAAATGACGGTGAAGAACTTGGAGTGAGCTTAGGCGTAAGAAAACCAGTATTTGATATTAAGGTACAGCCACAAAGATCGTCTCCATTCTCAAAAATAGCACAAAATGAGATGGCTAAGGAGTTCTATTCTGCAGGGTTCTTTGATCCTATGCGTGCAGACCAAGCACTTTCATGTATTGAAATGATGGAGTTTGAGGGTAAAGATGCAGTAATTGATAAAATATCTCAAGGACAGACAATGCTGAAAATGATACAGCAAATGCAAATGCAGATGCAACAAATGGCAATGGTCATAGATGCACAAAATGGATCTACGTTATCACAAGCGATTTTACAAGAGCAAGGACAACTTCAAGGAACAAATCCGATATCGATGAATACAGGATCAGTAATTGAAACAAATCAATTAGGACAAGCCTCAAGGATATCTAACCGCTCAAATGTATCTCAGGCAAGAGAGCGGGCGGCACAGGCAAGCACGCCAACATAACGGAGGTAATTGCTATGACAAACATAATTTATGATAAAATCGGAGATTCTTACCTGATTAGGATTGAAGGACACGCAGGCTATAATCCGGGAATAGATATTGTCTGCTCTGCTTGTTCAATGCTTGCGTATACACTTGCAGAGAGTTTAAGCCGCCAAAAAACATTATCGCTTGATACAACATTTGATGATGGTCATTGTGAAATAAGGTGTTGTGCGACGGATAATGACGAAATTATAAACACTATATTTAACACTTGTATGGCTGGTTTTGAGCTTCTTGCAGACGAATATCCGAATAACGTGCAAATTTTATAAAAATATTTTACTAAGTGGGGAGAGAAATCTCCCTGCTTTTTTTATGATTAAAGTAGAGTATAGCTCCAACTGGGTGAAATGCCTTGAATTTAAAAATAAAAGGAGAAATCCACATGAAAAAGAAGCTGAATCTATGCCTGTTTGACGATGGTGCACAATCCGCAACGGGGGACACAGCTAACGGTGATGTAACGGCACAGCTTGATAACACCGAATCGGGCACAAATGCAGAGCTTGGAAATGTACAAGCTGGTAAGGCTCAGAACGCAACTGAGCAAGTGGCAAATGACAAAGAAGCTAAAAATCAACGCAAATCAGAGTTTGAAAAACTCATCAAAGGAGATTATAAAGACCTCTACGATGAGAGGGTAAACAGAATCATAGGTCAAAGGTTTAAAGAGACTAAGACACTTGAGAGCAAGATTAACGACATTTCTCCAGTCCTTGATATGCTTTCTTCCCGGTACGGAAAGAATCCTGATGATATTCAAGGAATTCTTCAAGCTATTGAAGGAGATACAAAATATTTCGAAGAAGCTGCAGCAGAAAAAGGTATGACTGTTGATGCTTACATGGAATATGAGCGAATGAGAATCGAGCACGAAAAAGTAATGAGAAGAGAGCAAGCAGAAGAGTCAGACAGACAAGCTCAAGCTCAGTATCAAAAGTGGTTTGATGAAGGAGAGAGTCTTAAAGAAATTTATCCTAATTTTGATTTAGCGGAAGAGGCTCAAAATAACGAATTTGTAACAATGCTTAGCAATGGTATTAGCGTTAAGCATGCGTATGAGGTTGTACATCTTGATGACGTTAAATCATTAACAGCACAAATTACAGCTAAGAAGGTAACTGATAACATTCGGGCAAGAGGCAATAGACCACCTGAGGGCGGTTCCAGCTCTAATGCAGCATTTGTTACAAAAACTGATGTTTCAAAATTGACGGCGAAAGACAGGCGAGAAATCGCTCGCCGTGTAATGGCAGGAGAGACAATCACTTTGTGATAATAATATGTTTCTCCTGTAATGAAGGGAGAAATTAACAATGTTACATAAAAAACTAAACTTAAGACTTTTTGATGCACCTGCACCGGTTAACACAACAGATTCAAGCGGGCTTTCAGCAGAAATGAGAACATATTATGCTGATTTGCTCAAAGATTACGCAAAGCCTAACCTTGTTCATGATCAGTTTGCTGACAAGTATCCTATTCCTAAAAATGGTGGCAAAACAATTGAGTTCCGTAAATATTCAAGCCTTCCTAAAGCTCTTAATAAGCTTGTTGAAGGTGTTACACCTGCAGGAAAGGCGCTTAACGTAACAACAATGACTGCTACTGTTGCTCAGTACGGTGATCATGTTCCACTAACTGACATGGTTATTCAGACTGCTGTTGATAATAACGTTGTTCAGGCAACAAACGTGCTTGGCTCTCAGTCTGGCAGAACTCTTGACACAGTTTCAAGAGAGGTTCTTGCAGGTGGAACAAACGTTATATATTCAAGCAAGTGGTCTGGCACAACTGAAACACCTGTAACACACAGATATGACCTTGATACTACTGCAAAAATTGTTCTTGCAGATATTTTTAAAGGTTCAAGAACCTTAAAAACTGCAAATGCTATGCCTATTGATGAGTGCTTTGTCGGAATCGTTCATCCTGATATTGAGTATGATTTGCTTATGAGTGATGGATTCCAAGAGGCTACAAAGTATGCAAACCCTGAGCAACTTTACAAGGGCGAGATTGGTAAGTTTGGCAATGTTCGTTTTGTAAGATCAACAGAAGCTAAAATATTCTACGGAGCAGATTTATCAGCATCAAAGCGTACATTAAAGGTTACATCAATTTCAAGCAAGACAATTACAGTTGCTGAGGCACTTACTGCAACAGAGGCGAGTGCCCTTGTTGGAAGAGAACTCTTAATCACAGGAGTTCATTACAATGTTACAGCAGCAACAGCAGGTACAGCAGGAACAGCAACTATTACAGTAGATTCCGTTCCGGGAACAGGAGCACCAGTAGCGAATGATATTGTTTACCCCGGCGAAGGTGGTAAGGAAGGCATAGCAGTTTACAGTACACTTATTCTTGGTGCACACGCTTATGCAACTACTGAGATTGATGGTATGGGGTTGCAACATATTGTAAAACCACTTGGCTATGGTGATGATCCTCTTAATCAGAGAGGTTCTTGTGGTTGGAAAGCAACAAAGGTTTCTAAGAGACTTGTTGAAGAGTTTATGCTTCGTATTGAATCAGCATCAACATTTAGCACAAGTGCAGTAGCTAACTAATTATATAAGCAGGGTGAGTTCTTCTTATTCCTGCTTAATTTCAAGGGAGGAATACATTATGAGTAAAACATCAAAAGATGAAAATACAGTAAAAACACCTGAGGAAATTCAAGCTGAGGCTGAGGAAATTCAAGCTGAGGCTGAGGAAATTGAAACCGATCAAGCAATTAAAGATTGGAACAACAGGAAAGTCAAGATTATGCTATTTAAAGACGATGGAGCATATAAAGATGATGTTACTGTTGGGCTTAATGGTAGGCTCTGGAACATTCCGAGAGGTGTAGAAGTCGAAGTACCTGTCGCTGTTGCTGAAATTGTTAGAAATCAAGAAAAGCAAGATGTAAGTACAGCTCGATTAATTCAGCAGATGGAAGCTGAGTATCAAGAATCACAAAAATAATAAATACAAGTGAAAAGGGAGTAGAAATGTCTGCTCCCTTTTATCTTAAAGGGGGCAGACACGTGAAAGTCGTAGATCTATTAAATATGATAGATGAATTAAAGCCTAATCAATATTCAGAAGCTAATAAATTAGAGTGGCTCAATGAAATTGAGACGAAGATATTCAATGAAATTATTAAAACACATGAAGGTGCAGATGGTATCAGTTTTACCAGATATACAACAAACGATAAAGAAAAGGCATTGCTTGTTGCAGATGGATACACTGGTATTTATATAGATTATATTTCAAGCAAGATTGACTATTTCAATTCGGAAATAGACAAATTTACAAATTCAGCGTTGATGTTTAACTCTTCATATGAAGATTATGCAAACTGTTATAACAGAACACATATTCCGTTGCAGACTAACTATATCAAGATATAAGAAGGTGAAAAAATGTTACCACAACTTAAACCATTATCGTACTTGAAATATTGGTGATGGCAATAGTAAAAGAAAAACATATAATCATATCAGATAAGTTATCAATCCATTCAATTACATTGGATTATCTGTTGGTCGCCGTCATCGGATGTG
>CAYMZO010000081.1:4506-5944 GCA_964394885.1 uncultured Eubacteriales bacterium
AAAAACATTAATTCTGATAATTATCCTGTTATGTCTCCACGATGTAAAAGAGGTAAAATTCTTCAACTGACAAAGCCTAACGGACTATTTGCAAAAGAAAAGTTAGCATGGGTTGATGGCACTAATTTTTATTATAATGCAGTTTTAAAAGGTAGCGTAACTGATAGCAAGAAACAATTTGTATCAATGGGTGCATATATTCTTATATTTCCAGATAAAAAGTTCTACAACATAGCAGATGATAAGTTCGGAAGCCTTGAAAATTCAGTTACTACATCTGGAACAGTATCATATTCACTTGTAGATGTTAACGGCAACGCATATTCAGGATATACAACATCAAATACTGCACCTGCTAATCCTACTAACAATCAGTATTGGATTGATACCTCTGTTACTCCCAATGTTTTAAAGCAATATTCATCATATAGTGAGACTTGGGCAAATGTACCAACCACATATATTAAAATATCTGCTGTAGGAATAGGAAATGGTTTTAAACTTTATGATGGGGTAACTATAAGTGGCAGCGATGATGTTAACTTTAACAAGTCCTTTGCTTTGTATGCTGTTGGGAATGATCATATAGTTATTACTGGAATACTGGGTACAGTTACAAGTCAAGTTAATCAATTGACCGTGAAAAGGGCTGTCCCGGATATGGAATATTTTACAGAATCTGAAAATAGAGTGTGGGGTTGTTCCTCTGCAAAACATGAGATTTACGCTTGCAAGCAAGGAGATCCTTTTAATTGGAATTGCTTTATGGGGGTATCAACCGACAGTTACGCTGTAACAATTGGGTCAGATGGTGATTTTACAGGTGCTTGTACTCATCTTGGATATGTAATATTTTTTAAAGAAAATATTATACATAAAATTCACGGAAGTAAGCCATCAAATTTTCAAGTAACTTATCTTAATGTTCGTGGAGTGCAGAAAGGTTCAGAACAAAGCATTGATATAGTAAATGAAACACTATATTACAAATCACAAAATGATGTTTGTGCTTATCAAGGCTCGTTACCTTCTTCAATATCAGAAGCATTAGGTAATACAAAATATTTTGATGCTGTGTCTGGTTCTGTGTCTGATAAATATTATCTTTCAATGAAAAATGCAAATAACGAATGGGGATTATATGTATTTGATGCAAGTAAAAACATCTGGATAAAGGAAGATGATACTCGTGTTCTATACTTTGCAACGCTTGATAACCAACTGTATTTTATTGCTGATGATAATTGCTTATATACGGTAAGCGGTTTCTTAGGACTTTATGGAGGAGCAGTCAATCATACAGGTTCTTCACTTGAAAATACAGTTTATTGGTATGCAGAGACAGGAAACATAGGGCTTAATATGCCTGATAAAAAGTATATAAACAAAATACAATTAAGGCTTGAAATTCCAACAGATTCAACGCTAAAAGTATTTA
>CAYMZO010000082.1:0-5872 GCA_964394885.1 uncultured Eubacteriales bacterium
AATGTTTTGGAGGTATACTTAATGTCAAATAGACTTTTTCAAGGAATAATTCATCAGATGCGTGATGCAATTGACAGAACAGTTGGAGTTATCGACGAAACAGGAACAATTATATCTTGTAGTGAACTTGGCCGAATCGGTGAAACTCAGAGTGCAAATATAGCAGATGTATTTACAAACGGAGACATTGTTTGCCTTGATGGAATAACATATCTGTCTTTTGGTTCTCATCTTAGACATGAATATGCAGTTTTTGTTGAGGGCGAGGACGAGCTTGCATCTAAGTACGTAAAAGTTCTTTCAGTTTCATTAAGCAGCATTAAGCAGTTCTATGATGAAAAATATGATAGAAGTAATTTTGTTAAAAACGTAATTTTAGACAATATTCTTCCCGGCGATATTTATCTTAAGGCAAGGGAACTTCGCTTTAATAATGATGCCTCAAGGGTAGTTCTGCTAATTAGAATTACCGGTCATGAAGATGCATCTGAGTTTGATGTTATTCAAAACTTGTTCCCGGACAAGAATAAAGACTTTGTAATTCATATTAATGAAACAGATATTGCTCTTGTTAAAGAAGTCCGTGCAAATATTGAGCCCAAAGATCTTGAAAAGCTTGCACATTCTATTTCAGATGCTCTTAGCACAGAGTTTTATAGCCATTCACTTGTTGGAATCGGAACGACTGTAACAGGAATAAAAGATCTTGCACGTTCATTTAAAGAGGCACAGGTTGCTCTTGAAGTCGGCAAGGTTTTTGATACGGAAAAAACAATTGTAAGTTATGATAATCTTGGTATTGCACGTCTTATTTATCAACTTCCCAATACACTTTGCGAAATGTTCCTTCAGGAAGTTTTTAAAAGAGGCTCAATTGAAAATCTTGATCAGGAAACTTTATTTACAATTCAGCGTTTCTTTGAAAATAATCTTAATGTTTCGGAAACATCTCGTAAACTGTTTGTTCATCGTAACACTCTTGTTTACAGACTTGAGAAAATCAAAAAACTAACTGGTCTTGACCTTCGTGAGTTTGACGATGCAATAGTATTTAAAGTAGCGTTAATGGTTAAGAAGTATTTGGATGCCAGTCCTACAAAATATTGATTAAAAAACAAAATATGGTTAATTAATTGATATGTTAAACTAAATGTTGTTTTAGTTTTTGTGTAATTATACAAAAGTGAATAAAATAGTTACAAAATAGTTACAAACATATACTTTTGTGCTATAATTAGGGTGTGTTAAAGTGAAATATCTTTGATATGCCCTATATTTAGATTAATTTTATGTTCTATACAGATATATTTATTATTGAGATGAATGGGTAATTTTTAAAAGAGGTAAAATGAATTGATTGAGTTTAAAAATGTTTCAAAAACATACGAAAATGGAACTAAAGCTCTCAAAAATGTCGATTTAACAATTGATAGAGGCGAGTTCGTGTTTATAGTAGGCTCTTCAGGAGCCGGTAAAAGTACATTCCTCAAAACAATAATGCGTGAGGAAGTTCCAAGTAGCGGAAAAATATTAATAAATAACTATGACCTTACACAAATTTCAAAAAAAGAAATTCCATATTTCAGAAGAACGATGGGTATAGTTTTTCAGGATTTCCGCCTTATTCCAACAATGTCTGTATACGACAACGTTGCATTTGCTATGAGAGTTATCGGTGCAAGAGAAAAGGAAATCAGAAAAAGAGTACCGTATGTGTTGAGCCTTGTAGGTCTTACATCAAAGGCTCGTTCAATGCCATCTGAAATTTCCGGTGGTGAACAACAGAGAGTTGCACTTGCAAGAGCTCTTGTAAACAATGCAAATATAATTATAGCTGACGAACCAACAGGCAATATTGACCCGGAAATGTCCTATGAAATTATTGATTTGTTAAATCATATAAATGCAAATGGAACAACAGTTATTATGGTTACCCATGAGCACGATTTGGTTCATAGATTTAATCATAGAATAGTTGCGATTGATAATGGTCAAATTGTTTCAGACACTGCAAACGGAGATAGACTATCATACGATATTCATCGTGGATATAAGCAACCGGGAATGAAAGAAGATTTTTCTCATTCAGGCGTTTCTCCGATTTATCCAAACAGTCAGCCGAGTATTACGTATAAATCACCGTCTGTCAATGAAAAAGTAGAGTCAAGTAGTTTGCCTTTACAGCCGGATGAACAAGCTAACGAAAGCTCGACAAAACCTATTAACGACGCATTTTCAAGCAGCTTAGACATTAGCAATATTGACTACTCTAAGTATCTTGAACACCTTGAAAATATACAGGAATTTGGGGGTTCAGAAGATGAGTAAAAAAGAAAATAACAAGCCTAAAGAGACTAAAGTAAAAAAAGAAAAAATAAATAGTAGTCGTGGAAGTAGCTTAAGCTATTTAACCAAAGAGGGTTTGCACAATGTTTGGGCAAATAGACTTATGTCGTTGGCATCAATTGCAGTTCTCACTTCTTGCTTGGTGATGATTGGCTGTGCAGTGATGATGTTTTTAAATATTGATTCAATGCTTGGCAAAATTGAAGCACAAAATATTGTAATGGTATTTATAAAAGACGATTTGTCTCAAGGACAAGTCGATAAAATAGGACAGGACATAAGAACAATACCTAACATTCAAAATTGCGAATTTGTTTCTAAAGACGAAGCATATAAAAAGCAGTTGAGTACGCTTGGCGATGATGCAACGTTACTTGACGGAATAAACAATCCTCTTCCAAATGCCTATAAGGTAACCTTGAAAACTATGGATGATTTTAGCCAAACTGTATCATCTATTAAAGAGGTAGACAATATCCTTAATATAAGGGAAAACAGTACACTTGCAAAACAGCTTGCAGAGATTAGGTCAACTGTTACATACGCAAGTATAGCAATAATAACATTGTTGATGATTGTATCATTATTTATTATTGCCAATACAGTCAGAGTAACAATGTTTAATCGTAGGCTTGAAATCAGCATAATGAAAGCTGTTGGTGCAACAAACGGATTTATCCGTTGGCCATTTATAATTGAAGGCATTGTACTTGGACTTATTTCAAGTTTGATTTCCCTTCTTTTGGTGTTTGGAATTTATTCAATAACAGTAAATTCATTTGTTGAAGTGTTTTCAATGATTGGTGCAACCGCCGTTGGATTTTCTGATTATGTTGTTCAGCTTCTTTTAGGATTTATTTTAATCGGAGTTGTTGCAGGAACATCGGGAAGTATTGTTTCAATGAGCAAATATTTAAAGGAACAAGGGAGTGTAGTCAGTGAATAATGTAGAAGTTAGAAAAAAACGTGTTAGCTTTATAATTGCAATTGTACTTGTGCTTGCATTGATTATTCCCCAAATGGCTTTTGCATTGACTGATGCAGACAAAGCCGAGATTGAGGACTTGCAGGATCAAATTGCAGATTTGGAAAAGGATATTGCATCAAGTCAAAGCAAGATTGAAGCAATAGAAGAAAAGAAAGCTCAATCAAATCAGACCCTATCAGACCTTATGGTGCAAGTAAATGAGCTTGACACCCAGATTACCAATTATAATAAACAGATTTCACTCTTAAATGCCTCGATTTCATCGTTGCAGACTCAGATTAAAGATACACAAGATAAAATGGTTGTTCAGGAAAAGGAAATTGAAAAGAGCAAGCAGGCACTGAGTGAACGTATGCGAGCAATGTATATGGCAGGAGAAACATCTTCAATAGAAATTCTTATGAGTGCCGATAGCTTTGAAACTTTTCTAACCAGAATGGAGCTTGTACAAAGTGTTGCAAAGCACGATTCCAAGCTTATTGATGATATAGAAAAACAAATAGAAGACTTAAAGAAAATGGAGACTTCTTTAAGGGAACAACAGGTAAAAGTTCAGGCAGATAAAGACTCTCTTTCTTCAGTTAGAGCTCAATTGGTTTCTAAAAAATCGACACTTAACGTGAAGGTTGCAGAGATGAATAGGCAAATAAATAGCCTTAATGCTCAAGATGCCAATGCAAAAAAGGTCCAAAGTCAATTAGAAGCTCAAAAAGATGCGTTTGAACAAAAGGTAGATGACCTTTTAAATGGTAAAGTTTCAACCGGTAATGGTTCAGTCGGTGCAATGATATGGCCTCTTCCTTATAGAGGAACATATATAACTTCACCTTATGGATACAGAACAATGAATGGAGTAACTAAATTCCATTATGGTATTGATATTTCAATGGCTGATAAGTATAATAAGAGCTTGGTAGCTGTTGCAGATGGTACTGTTATTTTTGCAAGTAACGATGGTAGCTACAATGGTGGATACGGAAACTATCTTAGAATCGACCACGGCAATAGTGTTGTTACTGTTTACGGACACTGCAAGACTCTATTGGTTTCAACCGGTCAAAAAGTTAGCCAGGGTCAGGCAGTTGCAATAATGGGAACATCAGGTAATTCCACCGGAGTTCACGTACATTTTGAAGTTAGAATAAATAATGAGAAGAAAAATCCTTTGAATTATTTATCAGTTCCTTCTGATGTCTATATTAAAAAATGAGGTAACACAAGATGAATAGAAAAATCTCTTTAGGAAAAGCCTTGGCAATTGTATTTATTGCGGTCGCAGCTGCGGTTGCAATTACAATGTCTATATCAATGAAAGTATATAATGACTTAATAAAAGAATTGCCGAATCGAGTAAGTATGTACTCGGGACTTTCTGAAATAGATGAGGTTGTTCGTAAAGAGTTTTATGGAGATATAGATACCTCAAAGCTTAATTCAAGTATTGCACAGGGATTTATTGCAGGACTTGGTGATGAAAGTAGCTTTTACTTGACTCCGAATGAGTATCTTGAATATTATAATCGTGAACGAGGCAAGGTCTCCGGAATAGGAATAAACCATACACTTAATACACAGACCGGATATTTGCATATAACCGGAGTTTCAGCAAATTCTCCTGCGGAGACAGCAGGTCTTAAAATAGGAGATGAGATTACCGAGATTGGAGATACTAAGGTAACCGCTGAAAATTACGAAAAGCTTTCCGAAAATCTTGTCGGAGAAAAGATGTCCAGCATAAACTTGACATATTTAAGAGATGGAAAAGAAAAAACAATTAGTGTTGTAATGGGATATAGTCTTACAACTGTTTCTTCCAGAATGATTGGCTCAACAGCGATTGTAACAATAAATGCATTTTATGAAAATACTGTTTCCCAGTTTAGTGATACGATAAAAGAACTTCAAAGTAACGGAGTAAAAGGTATAATATTTGATGTGCGTAACTGTTCTGCCGGAAGCATTAAATATGCAACAGAAGTAATTGACATTATGGTGCCTATTGCAACAGATGGAACTAAGGCAATAGCAACGGCAGTTGACCAAGACGGTAAGACCATAAAAACATTCCCGTCAAATGCAGATGACGTAATTGTTCCGATTGTTGTTTTAACAAATGAAAAAACAGCAGGTCCTGCGGAACTTTTTGCCTGCGATTTAAGAGATTTCGGAAGAGCGGAAATAGTAGGAACAACTACTAAGGGAATTGGAACAATGCAGAAACTGTTCCAGTTTGATGATGGAAGTGCAGTTGTTCTTACAGTAGCTGAAATAATCCCGTATAAGAGTAAATCCTATAATGGGGTTGGTGTTAAACCGGACTATGAAATAAAGCTTACCGAAAAGCAAAGCAATGCTATCGGAGTTATGGATGACAGTGAAGATCCGCATATCCAAAAGGCTTTTTCATTGCTACCACAAGAATGAAAAATTTAGTGTATTAATTAAATGATTTAATATAAAACACGCTTGTACATCTGCTGATATGTATAAGCGTGTTTTTTTGTTAATAATACACTATAAATGAAACCTTAATTTCTT
>CAYMZO010000083.1:0-5833 GCA_964394885.1 uncultured Eubacteriales bacterium
AACTAAAACTTTCATATTATACATTTGGTTATTACAACCAACCATTATATAAGATAATGTATTTGGACGAATTTTATGATATAATATATTTATTATCTATCGAACGGAGCTTAAATTTTATGCCAAACCTATCTGATATCGGACAAATTAAAGATATTCTTTCAAGACACGGTTTTTCCTTTTCAAAGTCTCTTGGTCAAAATTTTTTAATAAACCCCTCTGTTTGTCCTAAGATGGCAGAACTTGCAGGTGCATCTGAAGATGTTGGCGTTATTGAAATCGGTGCAGGAATCGGAGTCCTTACTGTCGAACTTGCCAAAAGAGCTAAAAAGGTTGTTTCCATTGAAATTGACAAGCGTCTTTTGCCGGTACTTGAAGAAACGCTTTCGGAGTACGACAACATTGAGGTTGTCAACGCTGACGTTATGAAAATAGATTTGCACAAGCTTATTGAAGAAAAATTCAATGGTATGAAGGTTATTGTTTGTGCAAATTTGCCCTACTATATCACATCGCCTATTATTATGATGCTACTTGAAAGCCACTTGCCAATAGAGAGTTTGACCGTTATGGTTCAAAGTGAAGCAGCTGACAGGCTTTGTGCCACAGTTGGCAGCAGACAAGCAGGTGCAGTTACCGTTGCAGTTGATTACTATGCAAACGCACGCAAGCTGTTTGATGTTTCGAGAGGCTCATTTATGCCCGCTCCGAATGTTGACAGCAAGGTCATAAAGCTTGAAATTAGAGAAAGACCTGAAATTACTGTTTCTGACGAAAGCAAGTTCTTTAAAATGGTAAAGTCTGCTTTTGCTCAAAGACGAAAGACCGCACTAAATTCAATAAGCTCAGGGATGGGCATTTCAAAGGACACTGTTTCAAATGCTCTTGAAAAATCCGGACTTGCCTTAAACGTTCGTGCCGAAAAACTAACTATGCAGGAGCTTGCAACTCTTTGTGAAAATCTTTGAGGTGATTTAAGTTGTCAGCATATATTGTTTCGATAATTCTGGCACTATTATCTGTTCCGTTTCTGCTCGGAAAAGGTCAAAACTTTTTAAAAGGATACAGATATATGACCATATCTGAAAAAGAGAATTTTTATAAAGAGTATAACGTGCCGAAAATGTGCAGGTCAATTGGAATTTTATTTATTGCAATCGCAGTTTTGATAGCTCTTATCGGATATTACGAAAATCAGATTGTTACCACCTACTGTATTGCAACTATGATTGCCATTTTACTTTTCTTTTCCACCTATATAAACACAGGCTGTAAAAGATAATAATCTTATTATAAAAAAATCATCTGTAAGTTGTTTCTTACAGATGATTTTTATTTGTTTTTATCCAACCTGTGTCCCAGGATAATAGTGCTTTAGAATTTGAATGTAATTCCAGCCTTGTTTTGCATAATAGTTTGCTCCCTGTTGGCTCATTCCGGCTCCGTGTCCATAACCATAAACCGTAAACGTAAAGCTATCGTTTTCTGCATTATAGGCAACATTAAAGCACTGGGAACGTATCTTATAGCTTAAAACAGCAGACCTAAAATAATGTCCAGTTATTGTTTTACCGCCGACCGTCATTGATGAAATATATCCTGTATCTGCACTTACGCTTGAATCGTGTGCATTTATCACTATCCAGCTTGAAGGGTCTTGAGAAAGCGTTACTCCAAGCTTACTTTCAATAATGTTCTTAAGTTCCGCCGATGAAAACATCGCAGTTGTTTTATATCCGGACGGAGATGAATTCTTCTCTTCGCTTACTACTCCTCCATTAAGGTAAGGTATAACATTGTTTGAATTCCAGACTGTTGTTGAAGCAACTGTTTTACCTGCTGACATTGCAAAAAAAGGAGTCAATGCCGTTCTTCCGTTATACGTTACAGTTTGTCCAAGCACTGATTTAACAGCATTCATAACCTTGTCCGAATACGATGAGCTTTTTGAGAGTCCGCTTGTGCTCCAGTTGTTACACTTTATATATGAAAACACGGCAACGGTCTGTGCCTTTAACGCCTCTTCACTAAAGGTCTTTCCCATCTCTGCCTCAACTATTCTGGCTATTGCAACAGGCGTGTCCACATTTTCTCCGCCAAGGCTTAAAGTTGCAGGATAATCTCCTCTTATCTGAGCCTGCGTAATTTGTTGCTTTGTAGTTGTTGTGGTGGTGGTTTCTTTTTCCTTTGATGGTGTAGAACCTGTTGCTTGTTTTTCGGTTGTCTGTTCGGTTTTATCAATAGAGTCAATGAACACGGAGTCAAGCTCAAGACCTCCGTGTTCATTTTCACCATCTTCTGTTTTTCCATTGTCAACCGTTGCATTTACAGATTCTGCAAGGGGTGTTGAAACCCCTGAATCTGTTTTTATATTTCCACTTTGAGCCAAGGTTCCTCTTATGTTATATATGTCGTTTGCAAAGACAGCAACAAGGATTGATGCAATTATTGAAAAAACGAGCATTACAGAAACAATAATCTGAGTTTGCCTTTTATATTTTTTATCTTTTCTTTCCTGCTCTTTTTCCTTTTCGCTTTTCGGCTTTTCAGGCAAAGGAGGAATAACCTTTCCTGTGTCTGACCACATATATATCATTTTAAACATTTCGTCTATTGCGTCAAAAACAAGCTGTGGCAAAGTCTCATCCTGTTTTGAAAACATCTTAATTGCATTGGCGTTATTTTCATCTGCAATGCACACATAAAGAAACATCTCTGTTGACCCGTCCTCTTTACTTGCTGTAAAGACGTTTGTTATACAGGCTCCGATTGGTGAACCTGCACTTTGCATTGCACCTCTTGCCATATTTATTGCATATTCTCTTGGTGGCATTTGCCCAATTTCGATGCTGTATTCAGAAAGATTAAGAACTCTTTTAAGGTCATTTATCTCTGCTGAAATCGGTCCTAAGAAATCAACGGTTTTTGTCTGTGCCATTGCAATGAATTGTTGATTCTTTACAAGCATTTCAACCGTACTGTTTATCATCTTTTCATTATATGGCTGTTGATACTCTTGCTCTTTTTCCTGTTCTTTTATTGTTACTTTATCTGGAATTGTATTTTCAAGATACTCAGCAACACTTTTATTCAGCATTAAGTCCAATCTACTTTCATCAAGAGGAAGGACTATTACTATTTGCTGATTTGATTTTACTGCAAACCCTGTATAGAGTCCATCGTCAGAAAAAATAGGTGTTGAATTTGAAGGTATGGTTGACTGTGCCTCAAACAAATCTGACTCCGGCTTTATTTCGGGATGTGAAAATTTTATTTTTTTGGCAATGTGCCTATTATATTTTTTGTTTAATTTAAAAGCCTTTGCAATAAAGTTTTTGAATGGAACAAAAAGCTCAGACTCTGTTGCAAGAACAATAATATCATCATTCTTAACTGAGTTTGAAAGCTCTGTTACAAATATTTTTTCGCTATTATACTGTTCAAATTTTACTTCCTGGTCAAAAAATTCATTAAATGCGGACTCAATCATCCCCTGACATTTTGTAATTTCAGGAGTTGTTTCAAGCCCGAGAGACATTAGTTTTATTTCCATTCAATCACGCTCTCATTCCAGTCGAGTTTATTAATGCAGGCAGGATTTCCACCTGTTAAATGTAGAAATCCCACCAAATTTTAGTTTATTAGTATGCCGGTTGCCACGTATTGTATCCTTTGTACGGGTTTGATACTCCATTTTCATCATACCAAGCCTGTGGATAACGTGGGTTTGAGCTTATTGAGACCGCAGAAGTGTCAACTTCTGTACTCTCGCCTGGTCTTATCTGCCTTGCAACAACAACCAGCCTTGCATTTGTAAATTCATAAGTGCAGGTTGAAAGAGTTAATATTCTATCTGTCGGCAGAATGTCAACGCCGGTATCGTACAATTTTCTCTGATTAACCTCAGCAAGGAACTGTCCGTAATTTTCAACAGATGAAAGGTTAGGGAAAGTGTAGTTTAGGAGATTTCCATTATCTTCACTTGCTGAACCATTTGTTATAAATACAGCGTAAACTTT
The DNA here is from genome assembly GCA_964394885.1 of uncultured Eubacteriales bacterium. GTDB lineage: Bacteria > Bacillota > Clostridia > Oscillospirales > Acutalibacteraceae > RZYX01. The sequence continues at coordinate 4,020 of CAYMZO010000083.1, forward strand.
CCAAACATAATCACTGTAAAGTGTATCAAAACGAATTATAGGCGCCTTCTTAAAGCCGTCAACCGTTGCATATTCTTTAAGGTTTGTAAACATCTGAGTGTCGCTATGCATACGATGTCCAAACAAAACAGTATTTAGGTCAAGTGTTTCGATATTGTTGTCCTTGCTTACGAAGATACATCCGTATTTGCTCTTTTCCTTGTTAAAGTTATGCTTTAAATAATAGGAATTATCTTCACCCTGAACGACCGGAAGGTCAATGTCGAGTCCGTCAATTTTTACCCATCCGACAAGCTGTGAATTCATTGCATAAAGGTCTGCATACTTTGCCTTCATTCCGCTTGGGAAAGTAGTATTCGGATACTTACTGTGTATCGTAGACCATTCATCTGCTGAAGATTCTGACGACTGCATTATCTCTGCAAGCTTTGCCGTATCGCTCTTGTTTTGTTGCTGAACAATGAAATATGTAAGGAAGTATACTCCACATCCAAGAAGGACAAGTACGGAAACAATTACAACCATCTTTCTTACAATTTCTCCAACACTATCGCCCTTCATTGGCAATGTTGCAGACAAAAACCTATTGAACTTTGAATCTTTTGAAGATGTTTTTTCAGAGGATTTAGGTGATGCTTTTTTCTCTTTTTTTATCTTAGGAGCTTTTTCCTTTTTTACCCCTTTTACTTTTTTTACCCTTTCGACTTTCTCTCTTTTTGCCTTTGGCTCTTCAAAATCATCAAAATCTCCAAAGCCATCATCAAAATCAGGGTTTTCCTGTGTAAAGTCGGGTGTTGATTTTTTTATAAAGGTTGGTGTTCTTGTGATTGTAACTCTTTCAGTTGCCGGCTTTTCAACATTTTTACCGAAACTTTCAAGGGAATCACGGTCCGGCTCAACTTCATTTTCCATAGCCATAAACTTACGCTGAAGTTGTTCTGCATCGGTTAAATTCTCGTCCATATTCATTCCGATGGCGGTATGAACCTTTCCATCATCAAATCTATCAAGAAGATTATTCATAAACTCCCAATATTGTTGGTCTTTTTTATAATCGTCTCCGACAGGTTGTTCAGGCATTTCAGTGATTTCTATTCCACCATTGTCTGCCTGTGGCTGTGCAGCATAAGTTTGCTGTGGTTGTTGTGGAACATATTGCTGTGCCTGTGGTTGCTGCTCATTATACTGTTGAACAGGTTTTTCGGCTGCATTCTGTTGCAACATTTTATCTATTGAATAACCTTGCTGTTCTCTTGCTTCACTTTGAGGCTTTTGCTGTGCGAATGAAGCTTTTGACGGGTCTACTTCAACAGGCTCGTCAATTTTTTGAGCAGAAGTAAAATAAGCTTCTTTTTGTTGTGGCTCATTTTCCGTTATAGATTCAATCGCAGGAGTAAAGTTTGGAAGAGGCTCATTGCTTACGTTTGTACTCTGGGGTGCCTTTGATGCAACGATTGAAGAATACATACTCTGCATTGATGACATAAAGCTGTTCGGCACATTTGCAGGTTGCTCCTGTGCTCCCTTTTCAGGGTCATATACAGGAGTTGGAGCAGAAAACATAGACTCGTTTTGAGCAGGCTCGTGAACAATCATATTCTCAAGCTCTTCATCTTTTTCTCCGAACTCCTCATTGTTTGAGGTGTCTATTACAGGCTGTCTGACAAAAACATCACGTCCATCAACTTGATTATCGGCACTGTTCTTTTGCTCTGTGCCTGAATTATTAGCTGTCATAAACGGATTTGATGAAACGTTGCTCTTAGGAGTTTCCTGCTTTACTTCTACCTGTGGCTCAGCCTTAACGCTTTCTG
>CAYMZO010000084.1:0-5821 GCA_964394885.1 uncultured Eubacteriales bacterium
GTCCTGAGCCAATAATAAAATTGTGGATTAATTATTATGGAGAGGAGAATGCAGTTAAACTGTTGGAATCTTCAATTGGCCCTGCTCCAACAGTAATCCGAGTAAACACTCTAAAGACAAATACTAATAAATTACTCCAAATGTTAATAGATGAGGGCTTTGAAAATGCACGAGTATCAGATGAAGTTGAAAATGCCATTGTTTTAGAAAAGACAGGCTCTATTGAAAAACTCTCGTCATATAAAGAGGGACTTTTTCACGTTCAGGATACTGCTTCACAGCTTTGTTGTAAGGCTTTGAATGTTAAAAGCGGAGATACAGTATTTGATATGTGTGCTGCTCCGGGAGGAAAAAGTTTTACAATCGCCCAGTTAATGAATAACAATGGAAAGCTATTCTCATTTGATTTGTATTCACAGAGAACAAGGCTCATTGAACAAGGTGCCAAAAGATTGGGTATTACAATTTTAAAATCAGAAGTTTTAGATGCCTCAAAGCAAAATGATATTGGGATGGCAGATAAAATATTGTGCGATGTTCCTTGTTCGGGTCTTGGAATTATAAGACGAAAGCCCGAAATAAAGTATAAATCATTAGAAGATATTGACAATTTGCCCAACATACAGTACGATATACTGCGAAATGAATCAAGATATTTAAAAAAAGATGTCATATTAATTTATTCAACGTGCTCTCTTAATAAACAAGAAAATGATTTTGTTTGTGATAGATTTCTTGAGGAAAATAAGAACTTTAAACCAATAAGACCATTAAATGATATTAAGTCATTTAACGATAATTCTAATTATTTGACATTAATGCCTCATATAAATAATTCAGACGGATTCTTTATTGCCACATTTGTCAGAACGGAGTGAGATTTTGAGCAAAGTCGATATTAAATCAATGACTCTTGAGGAACTGAAAAAGTCTGTTTCTGATATGGGACAACCGTCTTTTAGAGCAGGTCAAATTTATTCTTGGCTTCATCAAAAAGGTGTTCAGAGTTTTGATGAAATGACAAATATATCTAAAGAATTGAGAAATCTTCTTACTGAAAATTATGAGCTGAAAAACTGTACTATTGAAAAAAAGCTTACTTCCGAGTATAATAATACAGTCAAATATCTTTTTAAGCTTAATGATGGCGAATATATAGAGTCTGTTGTTATGGAGTATAAATACGGTTACACAATCTGTATTTCAACACAGGTTGGTTGTAAGATGAATTGTTCTTTTTGTGCTTCAGCTTTAGACGGATTTACAAGAAGCTTGTATCCTTCGGAAATGCTCTCTCAAATATACACAGCACAAAATGATATGAATATTCGCATTTCCCATATCGTATTGATGGGAATGGGAGAACCTCTTGACAATTTCGAAAATGTTATGCGGTTTTTTAATTTAGTAACCGATGAAAAAGGTATTAATATTAGTGCAAGGCATATTTCACTATCCACGTCGGGAATTGTGCCTAAGATATATGAACTTCAAGACAAGAAACTTCAGCTGACTTTATCTGTATCTTTACATGCACCAAGTGATGATATTCGTTCAAAAATAATGCCGGTAAACCATAAATGGGGCGTTGATGAATTGCTTGAGGCTTGCAAAAGCTATACTAATGCAACATCAAGGAGAATATCATTTGAATATGCAATGATAAGTGGTATAAATGATACTGATGAGTGTGCAGAGTTGCTTGCAAAAAAATTGCGTGGAATGCTTTGCCACGTAAACCTTATTCCTGCAAATGAGGTAAAGGAAAACGACTATGTAAGGAGTTCTAATGAACGTCTTATAGCTTTTTCAAAAATATTAGAAAAAAAAGGAATTAATGTAACCGTTCGTCGCAGTATGGGTAGCGATATTAACGCATCTTGTGGTCAACTGCGTAAAGGGTATAAAACAGGAGGGAACGACTTTGAAAATAGTTGCGAAAACTGATACAGGCAAAGTCAGAAGCTCAAATCAAGATTCCTATGCAGCAGGAGAATTGCCTAATGGAGTTGCTTGGGCAGTTGTTTGTGATGGTATGGGCGGAAATGCAGGCGGTAATATCGCAAGCTCAACGGCAGTTAAAATGATTGCTGACCAAATCACTTCCTGTTATAGAGATGGTATGAGTACATCTTCTATCAGAAATATTTTAACAACCTCAATAACAAATGCAAATTTAAGTATATTCGAAATGTCTCAGGCGAATGAAGAACTTAGAGGAATGGGAACAACAGTCGTTGCAGCAATTGTAACTAAGAATACAGTTTGTGTTGCTCACGCCGGAGATAGCAGAGCTTATATTATTTCAAAAGATAATATGTTGCAAATAACAAAGGACCATTCAGTAGTCCAGGCAATGGTAGAAACCGGAGAATTAACACCTGCCGAGGCAAAAGTACATCCAAGAAAAAATCTTATTACTCGTGCGTTGGGAGTAGATTCAGATATTAGAATTGATTTTTGTGAAGAATCTATGGATAACGATGAGGTATTATTAATGTGCACAGACGGTCTCACAAATTATGTTGAAACCGATGACATATATAATATAACAAGGAGTGGCAAATACTATAAATTTGCTGATGACCTTGTTGAACTTGCGAACAAAAACGGTGGTGGAGATAATATAACCGTTGTTGTAGTTGCTTACTAACATCCTTCAGAATGGAATGGAGCGTGCAATTTTATGGATAGTTATGTTGGAAAAAGACTTGATGGTCGTTATGAAATAAGGGAGATTATCGGAGTTGGCGGAATGGCAGTCGTATATAAGGCATACGACAATATTGACGACCGCATTGTAGCAATTAAAATATTAAAAGAGGAATTCCTTGCAAATGAGGAGTTTAGAAGACGTTTTAAAAATGAATCAAAGGCTATTGCAGTTTTATCACACCCTAATATTGTAAAGGTTTACGATGTTAGCTTTGGTGATAGACTTCAGTATATTGTAATGGAATATATTGAGGGAATAACTCTTAAAGAGTATATTGAACAGCAAAAGGTTATTAAATGGAAAGAAGCAGTTCACTTTGCTACTCAGATTTTGCGTGCACTTCAACACGCACACGATAAGGGAATTGTCCATAGAGATGTTAAACCACAAAATATTATGTTACTTCAAAACGGCAATATAAAAGTTACCGATTTTGGAATTGCACGTTTTAGCAGAAGTGAAACAAGAACTATGACAGAAAGTGCAATTGGTTCAGTTCACTATATAAGTCCTGAGCAGGCAAGAGGAGAAATAACTGACGATAAGGCAGACCTTTATTCTGTTGGTGTTGTACTTTATGAAATGATAACTGGTGAGTTGCCATTTCAGTCTGATAGTGCTGTTTCTGTTGCTATTATGCAACTTCAGGCAGACGCAAAGAAACCGACTGAAATAAATCCTGATATTCCTCTCGGTCTTGAACAGATTACAATGAGAGCAATGCAGAAAAACCCTAAGGACAGATATCAGTCAGCTGCGGAAATGTTGCTCGATTTAGATGAATTCAAACGTAATCCATCAATTAAATTTGACTACACATATTTTGTTGACAATGAGCCGACAAAATTTATAAATAAACCATCAACATCTGTTGTTAGCAGTACTTCATCATTGTATGAAGACGATGATGAGGAGGATGATGGAGAAGAGAGAAACAAAACTCTTCCGGTACTTATAGGAGTTTTATCTGCACTTTTAGTTGTAGTTCTTTTGATTATAGGATTTTTATATTTCTTTACTGATGTATTTAAGAGCGAAAAAGTAAAAGTACCAAATTTTGTTGGTATGTATTATGAAGAAGATATCAAAGACAATAAAGAATATGATGACTTTAAATTTACTGTAAGCTATGTAAATAGCACAACTCTAAAAGCAGGTCAGGTTTCAAAACAGGGTCCAATTGCTAACTCTAAAGTCAAGAAGGGCAGCACAATTAAGCTTGAAGTGGTTTCAGAGGGAACAACAAAGACAATACCCGACATTTATGATCTTGAAGTAGGCTCTGCAAAATCAGTTCTAAGTGCAGCAGGATTTACAAAGGTTGAAGTAAAAGCAGTTTATAAAGATGATGTTGACCCTGGTATTGTTATAAAGAGCGATCCTGCACAAGGCAAAAAAGCAGATGTATCATCAACTATAACACTCTACGTTTCAACTGACGTTAATGAAGACCTTGTAACAGTTAAAAATGTTGTAGGACTTGATATCGAAGAAGCAAAAGCTTTCCTTGAAAGTCAAGGACTTGTAGTTAAGACAGAGCAAAAAGATGGCAGTGAGCCAAAGGGTCAAGTTCTTAGCCAAAGTATAGATAACCCACAAAAGGTTGCTAAGGGAACTAATATTACACTTGTTGTAAGTACGGGTGTTGCAGCAGAAAAAACTGCCACATTAACGGTTACTCTTCCTAATGATTCAGGCAATACAGGAACTTTAAAAGCATTTGTAAACAATAATTTAGCATATTCTTCATCTAACACATTGCTTGACGGAAGCAGTTATTCGTTTAAAATTACAGGCTCTGGAGCATCAAATAAGGTAATTGTTTATATTGATTCTCATAAGATTTATGAGTGTATTGTTGACTTTACAAAGTCAACTCCGATAGCTCAAAATGCTCAAACGTTTTCTTATCCTGTTTCGAAAACGGTTCCAAATCTTTACGGAATGACAGAACAACAGGCAAGAGATACACTTGCCAACTCAGGATTTACTAATATCGTCGCAGACACAAGGGTTACAATAAGTGATAATGTTGGTAAGGTTATTGCTCAAAGTCCATCTGCAGGTTCTTCAGCAAAAACAACTGACAAAATCACAATTACTATTGGTAAATCGATAGCTTAAGCGGGGTTGATTTATTTTGCAACTTAGCGGAATTATTATTAAAGGAATTGGCGGTTTCTACTATGTAGAAACCGCCACTGAGATTTATGAATGTAAGGCAAGAGGGGTATTTAGAAAGAATAAAATAACACCTCTTGTTGGAGATTTGGTGCAAATTTCTGTAAATAAAGATGCGGAAAATACAATAGATACTATTGAGGACAGAAAAAACTATCTTAAACGTCCACCAATAGCTAATCTTGACCAACTTATTATAGTTGCATCTTCTTGTGAACCCAATCCAAGCACATTTATTATAGACAAGCTAACGGCGATAGCTTGTAACAGAAATATAGAGCCGGTTATTGTAATCAATAAATCGGACTTATTAAATGTTGATGACCTAATTGAAATTTATACTAATGCAGGGTTTAAAACTATTGCTGCATCGGGTAAGACCGGAGAAGGCGTTGAAGAAATAAAATCAATATTAAACAATAAGATTAGTGCCTTTACCGGAAATTCAGGAGTTGGAAAATCCACACTGCTTAATTGTATTGATGACAGACTTTTACTTTCCACCGGTGAAATTAGCGAAAAACTCGGAAGAGGTAGGCATACAACAAGAGAAACACAACTCTTTAAAATAATGGGTGGATATGTTGCAGATACTCCCGGATTTTCTTCACTTGAAATAGAAAGAAATGAAATAATCAGAAAAGATGATTTGCAATATTGTTTTCCGGAGTTTGCGGAGTATATAGGTACTTGTAAGTTTAATTCGTGTTCACATATCAATGATAAAGGATGCAGTATTGTTGAGGCAGTAAACGCAGGAAAAATTAGTCAATCACGTCATAATAGCTATAAGGCAATGTACGAAGAAGTTAAAAATATTAAAGATTGGGAGCTGTAAAAGGCTCTCTTTTTCATTTTTTCACACATTTTTTAAAATAGCGTATAATGTATTAAATTTAAAGCTAATGGCTTGTTGATTGGGAG
>CAYMZO010000085.1:0-5706 GCA_964394885.1 uncultured Eubacteriales bacterium
GGTTTTTTATTCTTCCAATCATCTGTTATAGATGAAAGTGTTTCTTCAAAATTAGATAAATTATCTTTTTCAAACTCATAAGATACTGTATTTTCAGGAAATCCCGTTAAAAGTTCCTCTGAATTTTCTTTTTTATTGCCAATACATTCTTCATCATTTAGAAGCTTTAATACTTCTTCAACTTGAGCTATCGGCTCTCCATTAAGCATTGTACAATTACGGCCACTTTCAACATAGGTCAGTTGAGGGTTTACACTATTTATCTGAGTACTTTTGGCATCTTCAATACTCCTTGCCTTATAACTTTTAAATGCCATTCGAGCCCTTAACGTAGAGCATCTTAGTACAGCCGGGCTGTTACCGATGCTTAATATTATTGGGAGCTTAAGCGTTTGCTCCCAAAGTCCGTCCTGCTTATTACAAGTTGCAATTATATTTCCACTGTCCATTGAAATATTTTCAACACTGCACACTAAAGGCACATTGATTTTTTGAGAAAGTATTTGCGGAACCATTCCTGTTTCTGCCATACCTGCCATTGTGCCTGTTAAAATCAAATCGTAATCTCCGTTGTTAACAAAATCGGCAAGGGTCTCAGCTATTGTATTTGAATTAAATTCGGGTTGCGAATTTTCAATAACAATAACCTCATCATATCCAACGGAATATAAATTTTGTGCCATACTATCGTGTAAAGACGCACCTATTGTAAGGGCGGTGCAAGTAGCATTTTGCCCTTGCACCACCATTGAGTCCTTTATTCTTAGACCAAGCTCTAAAGCTGATTGGTCAAAGCAGTTAAATTCCATACCTGCATAGGCTATATCTGTGCCTAAGCAGAACTCATTCCAGTCCTGCTCAAGCACTTTATCCCAATTAGGCATTACTTTAAAACAAACTAAGATTCTCATTTATTGTCTACCAAAAGAACACCCTTGTTTAAAATATGATTTGGATCAAAAGCATCCTTAAGCTTATACATTAATGGATAGCTTGTGCCGTGCTCCTGTGGCATCCAAGCAGTACGATACTTACCACTACCGTGATGGTGAGCAATGCTTCCGCCATATCTTAATGTTTCTTCCATAATTACTTTGATAACATTCATATAATCCTGCTGTGCTGCCTCAGCTCCATTTTCCTCCATAAAGGCAAATGTGAAGTAAATGTTTGTTCCTTGCATATAGCTATGTGATGAATGTCCGCCAACATAAGCAAGGTTTTCATTTTCCTCTGTCAAACGAGTTGTAACTGCCTTATAAATTTTACCGATAGCATCCCAGTTTCCTGAAATTTCACAAGTATCTGCAATGCAGTCCATCTCATAATAAATGCCCTTGTCAAGTGTAGCACAAACATCGTTACGGGTCTTATACCAAGATTGAACCGGCTTTTCTCCAAGGTCAACTGCTTCATATTTCTTTGCATATCTTTCTATTGCTGCTCCTGTTGCCTCTGCTATCTCACGAGGACCTTCGCATAAGAACAACATTATTCCGTGCTCTGGAGGTACAACTCCATTAAGTCCGAGAACCATCATTACCTCTGCAGCATCGTGCAAACGAACAACAGCAGGCTTATATCCGTCTGCCATAATTTCCTGCAACATTTCAAGACCACACTGCATATCTTTAATTGCATATGCACGCATCCATCTCTCATCAGGACGATACTTAAAGATTTTGATTGTTGCCTCTGTAACAAAGCCAAGCAAGCCTTCGTTACCAATAAATATATGTCTTAAATCAGGACCGCAGCTACGACGAGGAACATTTTTAATTCTAACTATTTCTCCGTCAGCCATTACAGCTTCAAGACCAACTAAAAGGTCTTCTATTCCGCCGTAAAGTGTTGACCACTGACCAATGCTGCGTGTTGCAACAAGTCCGCCAATGTCTGCCATTGGAAGAGACTGTGGGAAATGTCCTGTTGAATATCCACGCTCATTCAAATAATTTTCAAGATATTCAAGAGGTGTTCCGCAACGAACAGTAACAGTCATATTTGTTTCGTTTACTTCGATGACTTCATTCATAAGGCTTCCGTCAAGAATTACTCCACCTGGAACAGGCTCAACGCCCTGAGTAACACTTGATCCACCGGTACGAGGTACAACATCAATCTTATTCTCGTTCAAAAACTTAAGTGTTTTTGAAACTTCTTCTGTTGACTTAGCCTTTACAACACAAGCTGCTCTTGGAGCAAAGTTCTTTCCATCGGCTCTCTGATATACACGAAAGCCTATGTAATCCTTAGCTGCTTCTAAAACAGATTGCTCATCTGTTAAAACTCGCTCTTCTCCAACAATGCCCTCAAGACCTTTTATTATTTCGATTTTTTCCATGGGTTTATCTCTCCTTTTTATTCATTGACCTGGATGCCACAATATCAACACCAGTATCATTAATATTTGAAATAATTACATCACCGCATTTAATCGGTGCTTTTACTGAAACTGAATAAATTTTTTCAAGACACTCGTTAAGATTAGTCTTTGGAACTTCTCCTGTACTGATAACTGAAAGCCTTGGTAATGTACCATTAGAAACAGCAACTGTACTTGTAATCATACGCATAGGATTTTTATACTCACTTATGCCGTGTTCCAATCCCCTTTTACAGGTATTTCCCTGTACTGTTATCTCACCGTTGTTTTCACTTACTGTAAGACGACAACTGTTAGGACAAACTATACATACAAATTCTTTTGTCATTATTTTTCCTCCTTATTCATTGAAACCGTAAGAGGTTGTGAACCGCAACTTTCCAAATCAAAGGTTAGCATTTCAGGAGGTGCAATATATCTGCAAGTCTTTTCTACCAATGTTTCATCACCGGACTTACAGTTTAATTTTGCAATCTTTTGGGGAGTTTTTACTCTCATAAAGAAGGTTGTTTTATCGCTATCAGAACGAATCTGTTGTGGAACAATAAAGTTTACATTTTCTCCGCTTTGAACAGGTTGACACGGCTTACTATAATCAAGTTTACCGTTTATATAGTCAACTGCACCCTGAGCAGCAATTTCTCCACTCATTGAAACATAGTCAACCAAATCAAATACAACTGCAACATTACCTGCTGCAAAAATTCCCGGAATGCTTGTCATAAATGAATTGTCAAGAACAGGTCCTTTTGTTTTTGGGTCAATCTTAATTCCTGCCTGCCTGCTTAATTCATTTTCAGGTATAAGACCTACTGCAAGAACTAACAAATCACATTCTATTCTTTCTTCTGTTCCGGGAATAGGCTTTCTGTTCTCGTCCAACTTTGCAACCGTTACAGCCTCAACACGCTTTTTGCCATGAACCTGTGTTACAGTTGTTGACAGGTGCAATGGAATATCAAAATCATCCAAACACTGAACAATATTTCGGGTCAATCCTCCCGGATTTTGCATAACTTCATATACACCTTGAACTGACATTCCTTCAAATGTCATACGACGTGCCATAATAAGTCCAATATCACCAGAGCCCAATATAACAGCTTTGCTTCCAGGCAAATAGCCTTCCATATTTATGTATCTCTGAACCGAACCGGCTGTTAAAACTCCGGTTGGACGGTCTCCGTAAATCAAAACTTGGCTTGCTGTTCTCTCTCTGCAACCCATTGCTAAAATAATAGCCCCTGCTTGTATTTCAAACATACCGTCTTGTCTATTGCAAGCATAGATTTTTTTATCAGGCGTTACTTCCAATACCATTGTATCAAGCTTTACATCAATATCAGTTTCCTTAACCTTATCAATAAAAGCCTGTGCATATTGAGTACCACTCATTCTTTTTCCAAAACGATGTATACCAAAACCGTCGTGTATGCACTGCTGAAGAATTCCGCCCAACTCCGTATCACGTTCAAGAACAATTACCTTTTCAGCTCCAAGCTCTTTAGCCTTTAATGCAGCTGCAAGACCGGCAGGACCTCCACCAATAACAACAATGTCTGATTTAATCTGTATCATTTTGCCACCTCCTCAGTAGATGACTTAGGTCTGTTAGTTTTTAAAAGTACATTAGTACCTTCACCACTCAAGTTTATATCAACCCATTCTTTACCAAGCTCTCGTGCTAAAAGTTCAAGTACACGAGGTTGACAAAATCCGCCTTGACAACGACCCATTCCTGCTCTTGTTCTACGCTTGATAGCGTCAATTGATGTTGGTAATACCGGAGAATTGATTGCCTCTAAAATTTCTCCTTCAGTAATACTTTCACATCTACATATAATTTTTCCGTATCCGGGGTTTTTCTTTATGAGCTCATCCTGTTCTTCACGACTCATATTTCTAAATTCCGGTTTTCTTTCTCTTCGTGGTTGCCAATTATCTTTTTGTTCAAATGCAACGCCACTTTTTTCAGAATCCTGTTTTATTATACCCTCAACCATCTTTGCAATAGCAGGTGCAGATGCAAGACCAGGAGATTGAATAGCTCCAACATTTACAAATCCGTGAGTTATAGGCGACATTTCAATAACAAAATCTTCTTTATAATCAGCAGGTCTGCTACCTGCAAAAAATCTTATGATATCGCCATAATTTATTTGATCATCACCACGTCCCATAGCATATGACAATTCTTGTGCTGATGTTGAGCGGTCTTCTTTATCGGGAACTTCCTTTGCAGATGGTCCCATTAAAACATTTCCCTCAGGAGTGTGGCACATTCCGCCGCCCTTAGTTTCTGATTTTTTATTCTTTAATGTAAGCTTAACTGTGTCCATTGTTATATGTTCGCAAAGTGCATTATACTCCGGACGCTTTGCTTTATCTAAGATAGCTATTATTCCTTTACGAGGATGAATTGTATAGCTTTCATCTCCTGCCATTGCTGAAATCTCATCAGCATAAACACCGGCACAGTTAATGACATATTTAGCCTTTATAATTCCTTTATTTGTTACAGCTCCCGTTACATTTCCATTTTCGCTAAGAATATCTGCAACAGTACAATTAAACCAGAATTTAACACCGTTGGTTGCAGCGTTTTCTGCCAATGCAACCGCAACTTGATACGGCTCAACCAATCCCATACTTGGCATCCAAAGTGCTTGCTTAACTTTGTCTTCCATACCATTTTCTTTTAAACCTGGCTCAATTTCACAAGCTTTCTTGCCGTTGATAAGTTCGGCACCATCGACACCGTTTTTAACTGCCTGATTATATACAACTCTCAAAACAGGTTTAAGTAAATTGCTTGTAATAAATCCCATTGCTCCGCAACGTTGAAGATCAAAGCCCAATTCCTCAGACCATTTTGTATACATTCTGTTTCCTTCAACATTGAGTTTTGCCTTTAATGTGCCGGGCTTTACTGCATATCCCGGATGTATGTTTCCGTTATTTGCTTTTGAAGTTCCTGTTGCAACATCATCAGACATTTCAACAAGAAGTACGTTTAGCTTATACTTTGACAGTTCCCTTGCAATACCACAACCAGAAATTCCACCGCCAATAATTAACACATCAACATCTTCAACTATGCCCTTTTGTTCACCTTGCTCACGATACTGTGAATAATCTTTGTGAGGAATTTCCAGTCCTTCTACACACAGTTTGTTGACTACATTCTTAATTCCTTTTATTTTTGCAGCCCTATGTCCAATAGCAACAACTTCTTGCCAATCAGAACAAACTCCTTCAAGTGTAAGAATTCCACGACTATCAAGTTGCATTTTTATATCAACGTTTGGAAAATCTTTTTT
>CAYMZO010000086.1:0-5624 GCA_964394885.1 uncultured Eubacteriales bacterium
GATATTATTTGTGCCTCGGTGTTTTGTGCATCTGTTGCAAAACTTAGAGGAATTGAAATTATTTAACGACTTAAAAGGGACGTGTAAAAAATAGAATTAGTGAGAGATAGCTGGAATGAAAAAGACTTTATAGCTCTTAACGATTATTTAATTGAAATCTCACAACAGAACTATAAAAAATTCAGCCAAAAATTAATTCCTAACTGTAACAATATGCTCGGCATAAGAATTCCTGTACTTCGTGATATGGCAAGGCAAATTGCAAAGGGTAATTGGAAATCTTTTGTTGAGTCTGTTGGAGATGAATATTTTGAAACAACAATGCTTCACGGATTTGTTTTGGGATATATAAAAGCAGACTGTTCTGAAATTTTAAAATATTTAAAGTTGTTTGTACCTAAAATTAATAATTGGTCTGTTTGCGACAGCGTATCTGCAGGTTTAAAATTCACGTTAAAAAACAGGCAGGAAGTACTTGTCTTTTTAAATGAATACCTCAAATCTAAAAATGAGTTTGAAGTAAGATTTGCAGTTGTTATGCTAATGGATTATTACATAACAGACGAATATATTGATATGGTGCTTGAAACCCTTCAGAAAATTGACCATAATGGATATTATGTTAAAATGGCAGTTGCGTGGGCAATCTCTGTGTGCTTTGTAAAATATCAAGAAAAAACAATGGGTGTGTTGCGTTGCTCCGAAAGACTTGATTCTGATACCTATAATAAAGCACTTCAAAAAATTATCGAGTCAAATAGGGTGAATAAAGACCAAAAAGCATATATACGAACATTAAAAAAATGATATTCACAATATAAATTATTGATTTCGATATTTATATATGTTAATATTAAAAGGTAGGGAAAGAGGTTCTCCCTTGAATTTATTCTAAACTGCTTATTAAGCTGATGACTTCTACGTTTTTGCGTAGTCATCAGCTTTTTTATATTATAGGAGTGGATTTTATGTTGTTTAGCTTAGCACTTGTTTTTTTGTGCGGATTGTCTTTAGGTGGGATATTTAAAAAAATTAAATTGCCAAGCTTATTGGGAATGTTGATTACTGGAATTATTTTGGGGCCGGGAGTTTTAAATTTACTTGATGAAAAGATACTTTTAATTTCCGGTGAATTAAGACAAGTTGCATTGATTGTAATTTTAACAAGAGCCGGTTTGGCGTTAGATATAAAAGATTTAAAAAAGGTTGGCAGACCGGCATTTTTGTTGTGCTTTGTGCCTGCGTGTTTTGAAATAATCGGAATGATATGTATTGCACCGAAGTTGCTCGGTGTTTCAATACTTGACGCTACAATTATGGGAACAGTGATTGCAGCGGTTTCACCTGCGGTAATTGTGCCTAAAATGTTGAAGCTAATGGAAACGAGATACGGAACGGAAAAAAGCATACCACAAATGATAATGGCAGGAGCTTCAATAGATGATGTCTTTGTTATTGTGCTATTTACGGTTTTTACAGGACTTGCTAAAAGTGGAAATGTGTCTGCGATTAGTCTTGTAAAAATACCCACATCAATATTGTTTGGGCTGATAGGTGGAATTGTTTGCGGATATGTTCTCAATCTGTTGTTTAAAAGAGTACACATAAGAGATAGTGCAAAAGTTATTGTAATAATAAGCGTTTCATTTTTACTTGTAACATTGGAAAATAATATTTATGGAGTAGTTGGATTTTCGGGACTTCTTGCTGTAATGAGTATGGGAGCTACTATACAAAAGAAGAACTACGTTTTGTCGAAAAGATTATCAAGCAAATTCTCTAAGATATGGGTTTTTGCAGAGGTACTGTTGTTTGTATTGGTTGGTGCGACAGTAGATATGAAATATGTAAAAACAGCGGGAGTGATGGCGGTAATAACTTTGCTGTTGGTTTTACTTGTAAGGATGTTAGGCGTTTATGTTTGCTTGCTTAAAACAAAATTAACACAAAAAGAAAGATTGTTCTGTATGTTTGCCTATATACCAAAGGCGACAGTTCAGGCCGCAATTGGTTCAATTCCTCTATCAATGGGACTTCCGTGTGGAAATATTGTTTTAACAATAGCGGTTTTGGCAATCTTAATAACAGCACCATTGGGAGCTGTTTTAGTAGATGTATCATATAAAAAACTACTTCAATATAATGAAATCGGCAGCCAAGATGAGAATGGAATTGAAAATGGTTAATGTTCATTAAACACTTAAATATTGCAATAAAAAAAGAGCAGTTATATATAACTGCTCTTTTACTATATTGTTTTGCTTTTAATTTGCTTTAACTTCGTTTGTTGCAACAATATCTATACCTGTATCAAGAATATTCTTAACAACAACATCACCGATTTTTACAGGTGCCTTTATGCATGCTGCATTAACAGCCTTCATAGAGTCAAACATAAGTCCCTTTGGAAGAGCTGCTGATGATTTTACAGGAACAACAGGGAGTCTGCCACCTTCAACCTTAACAGTAGTGGTAAGAGACCTTGTAGGATTAGTACACTCTGTATGAGCGTATTCATAACCACGTTTGCAAGTGTTTCCTGTAACGTCGGTAACTGCTCCGTTGTCATCAAGTGTTACCTTGATTGAACAGCCGAGAGGGCAAGCAACACAAACCAAATCCTTTATCATAAATTATCGCTCCTTTATCGCAACAGTAATTTCGTCGTTTTCTTTTATCTTTGCAAGCATTTCAGGTGTAAGAGTAACATTCTCCATCTCACCCGGTGCAAACTTAGTCTTGCGCTTTTCAAACAAAACTTCGTCTCCGACAGAAACAACAACTTTTGAATTTTTGTAGATATCGCCAACTCTGAAATAAAGTTTAATCTCTTCTTCAGAATTTACATTAACCTTTTGAGGAACAATGTAACGAACACCATCAACGCCCTTTGTTAAAGCGTATTTAGCATCTGAGCTACCGTTGTTCTTAATGTATTTAGCAGCACCAACACCTGCAATTTGGCTTTCCTTTGTAACATAGTCAACAAGGTCATGAACTTGTAAAACGTTACCGCAAGCAAAAACGCCCGGGTGGCTTGTTTCACGCATTTCGTTAACAACAGGACCGCTTGTTACTCTGTCCATATCAATGCCGATTTGCTTTGAAAGCTCATTCTCAGGGATAAGACCAACAGAGAGAAGAAGAGTATCACACTCAACATACTCCTGTGTGCCTTCAATAACCTTGCGGTTCTTGTCAACCTGTGCAATGGTAATACCCTCAACACGGTCTTTACCGTGAACTTCAATAACAGTACAGCTGAGTTTAAGTGGAATACCAAAATCGTCAAGGCACTGAACAATGTTTCTTGTAAGTCCGCCTGAATAAGGCATAAGCTCACAAACCATTTTAACTTCTGCACCTTCGAGTGTCATACGACGAGCCATAATAAGTCCGATATCACCACTTCCGAGGATAACAACCTTTTTGCCCGGCATATAACCGTCGATGTTTACAAATTTCTGAGCAGCACCTGCTGTCATAACGCCGGCAGGACGTGAACCGGAAATATCAAGAGCACCACGAGGACGCTCACGACAACCCATTGCAAGAATGATTGCAGTTGCCTTAATGTCAATAAGTCCGTCATTGTTGTTGATAGCTGTAACAACGTTGTCTTTTGAAACAGAGATAACCATTGTATCAGTTTTAACATCAATGTCTGTATTTTCAACAAGCTCAATGAATTTATGAGCGTATTCAGGACCTGCAAGTTCTTCGCCAAAATAGTGAAGTCCAAAACCGGTATGTATACATTGCTCAAGAATTCCACCGAGTGTTTCAGCACGTTCAAGAATTATAACTTTTTCAACGCCGTTTTCTTTTGCCTGAAGAGCTGCAGCCATTCCTGCAGGACCACCGCCGATAACGACAAGATCATACGTAAGAATAGAGTTCACTTTATTTCGTCCTTTCATACAAAATGTCAGATTTACCGCCGAATTTAGTTATTTCGTTGACTGAAAGATTAAGCTCTCTTGCCAAAATCTCCATAACCTTTGAGCCACAGAAACCGCTCTGGCAACGACCCATTCCGGCTCTTGTACGACGTTTAACTCCGTCAATATCTCTTGCACCTACCGGTGAATGAATTGCGTCAATTATCTCACCCTCGGTAACAGTTTCACAACGACAAATAATTCTGCCATAAGCTTTGTTGGAATCAATAAGCTTTTTACGCTCTTCATTTGTCATCTCTCTGAATTTAACAGGTTCTTTACGAGAAGGATTGTAGTCGTTCTTCTTTTCAAGAGAACCTTCAAATACTGATTCCAAAATTTCGGCAACATATTCTGCAATAGCAGGAGATGAAGCAAGACCGGGAGATTCAATGCCGGCAACATTAATAAACTTTTTGTTTGCCTTAGAAGATTCAATAATGAAATCATCTGCAAGTGAGTGTGCACGAAGTCCGCCAAAAGAAGTAATAGTGTCTCTCATCGTTACAGAAGGAATAGAAATGTTTGCAAGCTTGAATACTTTTCCAAGAGCTTCCTGAGAAATTGCTGAACTATCCTTATCCTCAACATCAACAGCAGTTGGGCCAACAATTATGTTGCCATCAACAGTTGGAGAAACAAGGATACCCTTACCCATTTCTGTTGGGCACTGGAATATTGTATGGCTAACAACACTACCAACGCTTTTGTCAAGAAGAGCATATTCACCTAAACGAGCGTGAACAGCAATTGAGTCATCACCAATCATTTTTGCAATATCATCTGCATGAACACCTGCAGCATTAATTACATACTTTGCAGTGATTTCGCCCTGCTCAGTTTCAAGAACAAACTTATCGTCTTCAAATTTGATTGCGTTTACTCCGCAATTTCTAATAAACTCAACACCGTTTGATACAGCACAATCAGCTGCGGCAATAGTAAGCTCATAAGGACAAACAATGCCTGCAGTTTTTGCAAGAAGTGCACCAACAGCATTTGAGCTGATGTTTGGCTCAAGCTTTACAAGAGCTTCTCTGTCGAGAATTTCCAAGCCTTCAACACCATTTTCAATACCTCTTTGACGAAGTTCCTCAAGAGTTTTCATTTCCTTTTCAGAAAAAGCAACAACAAGAGAGCCGTTGTTCTTATAAGGAACGTGAAGAGTTTTGCATGTCTCGGACATCATATTTGCGCCCTTAACATTAAGCTTAGCTTTTAGTGAACCGGGTTTTGCGTCAAACCCAGCGTGGACAATACCGCTGTTTGCTTTAGAAGTTGCACAAGCTACATCATTGCACTTTTCAATCAATGCAATTTTAAGATTATACTGTGATAACTTCCTTGCAGTTAGCGAACCGGTTACACCGGCACCAATAATTGCAACGTCATAGAACATAGAAAAATCCCCTCATTACTAAGAAATTAATATTTTGTTCAAAAATATTTTAACATTCAATTAACATTAAAAGCAACATAAAAACTGTCGAAAAATAATGTTTATGAAAAAGTACGGATATTCCCACAAAAGTCAACACTATTTTGAGCAATATTACCTAACGTTTTCGCAATATTTTGGCTAACAATACCAAAATGTTTCTGAAATATAAAAAAACAAAGGACGATTATTTATCGACGAGAATTATAGCGTTGTTTTTTTAGTTACTTTAACTAAAGACTTCA
>CAYMZO010000087.1:0-5435 GCA_964394885.1 uncultured Eubacteriales bacterium
ATCATTAAGACCAAAGTTATAACTAATATGCTGTTTTTTAACATTTTTACTACCAAATACAATTAAAAATTTATATGGCAGTTTTTAAAAAATACAACAAATAAATTATTATATATAATGAGGGTGCAAATAATGGCGAAAGTTATTGCTATTACAAATCAAAAAGGCGGAGTTGGCAAGACCTCTGCAACAGAGGGTCTTGGCGTATGCTTAAAATCAAAGGGTTATCGAGTATTGTGCATAGATTTAGATCCGCAGGGTAATCTCAGCTTTAGTGTTGATGCAGAAACAGAAGAATTTCCAACAATTTATGATGTTATAAGAGGAACAACTAAAACACTTCACGCTGTTCAAAGAACTCCTTCATTTGACATTATCGCATCAAACATTTTACTTAGCGGAATGGAACTTGAGTTTACTCAAAAAGACCGTGAGTTTATTCTTAAAACAATTCTTGAGCCGGCACGTCGCAGATACGACTATATACTTATCGACACACCTCCGGCACTTAGCATCCTTACGGTTAATGCCTTTACTGCGGCAGATGCAATCATCATACCTATGCTTGCCGACATTTTCAGCTTGCAGGGCATTGCAGAACTTCACGAAACAATAGTCAGAGTAAAAAACAGATATAACCCATCTTTAAAAATTCAAGGCATAGTGCTTAATAAATATAATACAAGGTCAATTCTTACAAGAGAAATTATAGCAACAGCTTCTTTGGTTGCGGAGCAAATGGATACAAAAATCTTTAACAAAAAGATTAGAACCGGTTGTGCCATCTCAGAGGCACAAGCAAAACAGCTATCTTTACTGGAGTATGCACCAAAGAGCAACATAGTCAAAGATTATATGATGTTTGCTGATGAAATACTTAAGGGAGATGAGATTGGTGGCAAGCAAGAAGTCGTTTGACCGTGAAAAAATGTATAGGAAAATAATGCCTACATATTACGACAATACGGAACCTGAAATAGAATATGAGGAAGAAGAGATAGAGCAGGAGCAAGAGGAGCAAATAAAGCCTGAGCTTAATGTTCTGCAGTTCAGCCCAAAAAATGATATTCCAAGCGAGGAAATAAATTCATCTCTTCTTGTGAACAAGGAAATCAACAAAATACTTGACAGAGATGAAAGAGTAGTTCTTTACAACTTAACTGAAAAGTTGGTTCTTGACAAGCTCGACAAAGTTATGGAGAGTATGAATTGTTGTAAGTGCGACAGGTGCAAAATGGACATTATAGCAATGTCTTTAAATAGTTTGGAACCTCATTATGTTGTAAAATCCAAGGGCATGATAGAAAATAAAGAGATTGAGCAGCAGATAAGCCAGCAGGTTACAACTGCAGTTCTCAAATCGGCATTGTCGGTAAGAAAAAGACCGAGACATTAAAATTTTAAGACATACATATTAAATAAATTGCCGAAACATTCAGCTCTTGAACGTTCGGCTATTTTAATATTATATAATTTTTAGTGATTTTACAGGACTAATAATGAGCTGTTAAAGCATATTAATAATAAATAAAATTTCTTGGCAGGAGAGGTGGTAAAAATGGCGGACAATCTTAGAATAACAACACCGCTTACACCTAACGATAATCTAAGTAAGGTTCATGCAAATAAAGAAGCAGATCCGCTTGCTACTATTGACCCTACCAGAATAATAAAAAAAGATGCAAACACAACCGATTCAAATAAAAGTTCGCTTGATTTTGCATGGAACGGCAACTCTGTTTTTCAAACGTTTGCACAGAGAATGCAGCAGACCCCTGCACTTTCTCAAACTTTGCAAAAGTTGCTTTCAAATGTACTTAGTCAGGATTTAACGCAAGAGATTGCAGGTGCAAACGGAGAAAAAAGCATTGACGTACTTTTGCAAAATCTCGCAAATCAAATAAAAATGGACGAGAGTCAAATGCTTAGTAATATTATGTTCCAGCAGGAGCATAGCACAAACTTTAGCTCTGACTTGTTTAAAGTCCTGCGAAACATTTCAAGCAGTGCTGAGGATATGCCTGAGATAAAGGATTATCTCGGAAGATTTTTAAAGTCTTATGACGGATATTTTTCTTCAGAAGAGACAATGTCGGGCATAATTAATCAGCTTAAAGATATAATTAAATTTATTCCAAAGGCATATAGAGATGCGGTTGATGAGCAGATAAGCAATATGAATTCTGCTCAGACAAAAGCAGAGCTTGACGCTAATCTTAAAATACTTAAAGAAAATGTAATTCCGTTGCTCGGAAAATACGTTATAGCATCTAATGATATGGGAGAAACAAGGGAAAAGATAGCCCTGCTTGTCCACGATATTTCAAGGTTGAACGTTAGCACAAAGGCAGAGGTTACAGAACGCTTTGAAGAGCTTATGGATTTCTGCAAATACAACTTAAATATATCTCAAGATAAAATTCAAGTTTTAAATCAACTCTTTTCAAAGGAAATGATGGGCACAGAAAAACCGCACAATGCTTTTGTAGATGCATTGATGGACGTTTTGATGAATAACTCTCCGGATGGGCTTTCAAAAACAGGGCAGGCAATGCTTAGGGATACAATAAACACATTGCTTTTGGACCAAAGTGCGTATATGCCGTTTACACATATATTTTTGCCGATACAATATAATGGAACCTTTATGTTCTCTGAAATCTGGGTGGAAAAAGACGGCTCAAATAAATCTAAAAATTCTCAAAATCCATCTGATGCAAAAAGAATATACCTCTCCTTCGATATTCAGGGAGTGGGAAAGTTCAAGGCAGCAATAGGTTTAATCGGAAACAAGGTAGAATGTAATATAAACTATCCGGACGAATATAAAGACAGAGAAAAAGATATTATTAAAAATGTTACCGGCATATTTGAAAAGAACGGATTTGAAGTAAAACGTGTCGCATATATGCCTGAATCCTTCCAGGTTGAAACAGAAGTTTTCAAAAAGGTTTACGAAGGGAGGAGTTCAATAGATGTCTCAGTTTGACAATAAAAAAGCAGCAGCTTTAAAATATGAAGGTAATAATTCAGCACCGGTCGTTGTTGCAGCAGGCTCGGGATATGTTGCACAAAAAATAGTTGAGGTTGCACAAAACAACAAAATTCCGGTCTATCACGACAATTCTCTTGCAACTCTTCTTGCACAGCTTCAGGTTGGAACAGAAATACCACCTGAACTTTATCAGGCTATCGTCGATATATATGTTTACTTTTTAAATTATTCTCAAAATAGCACCAAAAATGAAGAGCAAACACAACAGCAGGAAGAAAAAACCACAGACGATAAAAGCAATCGACAGCAGGGTCAATTTATGGATATTTCCGTAGGAGAATAGAGCTGTTTTTTGTATGATAAAGTTGACTAATATTATAGATAATAGTATGATATATTAAGTTAAAGAGGGTGTATGTGTTGAATTTCTCACAACAAAATATATCACGAGTGTGTGAAGTTTTGGCAATGAACGGAGATATTGTTGCCACGGGAAGAATTTCAGAAGCAAATGATAAATATATAAAAATTACAAACAGTCTTGGCAAAATGCCATTGATTGACGGAAACATATTTGTAAAACTTTTATTACATAATCAGGAAGATGACACAGAAACTTTTGTGGGTCTTGTTTATCAGTCAACAGGTGAAGCATTACTTCTTACAAATGTTGAGTTGCTTTCAGATATTGAAAAGCGTGAATATTTTAGAGTCTCGGTAAAGCTTGACACAAAGTGTTATATTGATGACGGCTCAGGTGAACTTGATGAAATGAAATCTTTCAAGGTTAAGGTAAGAGATTTAAGCCTTAAAGGAGCTTTTGTCGTAACAAATGCAATTTTAGAGAGCGACCAAAAAGTATATTTGGTTCTTCCGCTTTCAGAAACTAAAATTTTCAGTTGTACAGTAAAACGTAAAGTAGAATATTATAAGAGCACAGGATATGGTTGCTCATTTGAGAAATATACAAATCAGCAAGAGGACTTGCTTTGTCAGTATATTTTTGATGAACAGAGAAAAATGATATTAAAAGCTAAAAGATATGATTAACAAAGCCCTCTTCGGTTAGAAGAGGGTTTTTTATATAAAATAATAATCTAAGCAAATGTTTGCATTATATATAGACGGCAATTATATTCCAATAATAGATGCCGATTTTGCAATAAAAATGCCACCTCTAAGGGTGGCTAATGTTTTTAATGTTTAGCAAAGCTCTTCTATTACAATATCAAGGAAGTTTTGATCATTAAACAAGTCAATAACTTCAGTTGGATTTTCCATCATAAAGATTTTTGGTCTCATTGGATTGTGGATATTTTGCTCCACAATAACAGCGGTATCTCCACTGCTTAAAGACACACAACTGCCAACAGGATATGGAGAAATACACTTTAAAAATGAGCGTACAACGCCTCTGTCAAACTGGCGTCCGGTTCCACCCATTATATATTCTATTGCTTCTGATGGAGTCGCAGGTGTTCTGTATGGACGTGTTGAGGTCAAAGCATCATAGACGTCTGCACAGGCAACAATGCGTCCAAAAAGAGGAATGTCCTTGCCTTTAAGATTGCGAGGATAGCCGGTTCCGTCAACCTTTTCGTGATGACTCATTACACCTTTGAGAACAAGGTCGGAAACAAGGTCGTTTTTCTTTAAGATTTCTCCACCCATATTAGGATGCTGTTTTATTTCTGTAAATTCTTCGTTGGTAAGCCTTCCCGGCTTTGTGATAATATCAATTGGCACTTGCATTTTTCCAATGTCGTGAAGAAGTGCACAAAGAGCAAGCTGAGATAGTGATTTTCTTGAAAGTCCGAGGGTTTTTCCTATTGCGATAGACAAAACGGTAACACCCAGTGAATGGTTGTAAGTGCAATCGTCATAAAGTCTTAAACTTGAAATATCTATGTACATATTAGGATTTTCAACTATTGTGTCGATGAGTTTATCAAGTACATCGTTTGCATGAGAAATACAGCCCGAATACAACGCTTCCGTTGTTTTTTCAGACAAATCATATATCTGTTGTATGCTGTCAAGCAATTCCTTCTTTGTTGTGTTGTCAACAATTTGATATTCTTTATCCATGCCTTCTTTTTCTTGAATATAAACACCGTTAAGACCCAAGTTAGACATATTTTTAATAATTGCTGTGGTGAGCACTTGACCTGCTCTTAGCATAACAACAGCTGATGTTGTTTTGTCAATGCCATAAATATCTCGTGCCAAAATCATATCCGGCTTGAGATGGCTTATCGAAACAAAGCTGACCATTTTTACCAAATCCCCTTGATTTCTTATACATAAATAAACACATAGTGAAATAAAAGCAAATTACGCAATTATACACAATGAAATATAAACATTACATCAGTTATGTTTATATAATATAACATTTTTAACCAAAAAGCAATAAAAACTATTAAACATCAACATATTT
>CAYMZO010000088.1:0-5262 GCA_964394885.1 uncultured Eubacteriales bacterium
ATAAAATATGATATTATAATTCGGATTTTATTTGAAACGAAGGTGTAAAAATGAACGATACAATTGCTGCTATTGCAACCCCTAATGCAGCCGGTGGAATTGGAATAATCAGAATCTCCGGAAGCAGGGCAATAGAGGTCGCAGATAGCGTTTTTTTAGCAAAAAACAAACTCCCTCTGAGCCAATTGCAGGGTTACCGTGCAACTTATGGTATGATAATGGACAAGCAATCGGCTGTGGACGAGGCAATTGCACTCGTTTTTAAAGCACCAAAAAGCTATACAGGCGAAGATATTGTCGAATTTTCGTGTCATGGCGGTCTTTTTATTATGCAGCGTGTCTTGCGTATTGTTCTTGAAAATGGTGCAAGGCCGGCACAGGCAGGAGAATTTACTAAGCGTGCATTTTTAAATGGACGAATTGACCTTACAGAGGCAGAGTCTGTTATGAATATTATCGGTGCTCATGGTGAACAGGCTGCGTCTGTTGCTCTTGGTGCACTTGAAGGAACACTGAGCAACAAGATTGAAGGCATTACTCAGACATTTTTATCTGCTGCGGCTCATATGTCTGCCTGGGTTGATTATCCGGATGAAGAGATTGAAGAGCTTGATTTTTCATCTTTATTGTCTGAATATGAAAATGCAAGGCAAGATTTAAACGGCCTTTTATCTGAATTTGATGCAGGGCAGGCAATTATACAGGGCGTTGAAACCGCTATTGTCGGCAGACCTAATGTTGGCAAATCAACACTTATGAATATGCTTTTGGGTATTCAGCGTTCAATTGTAACATCATATGCAGGCACGACAAGAGATATAATTGAGGAAACTGTACGTATTGGAAATGTTGTGTTAAGGCTTGCAGACACCGCAGGTATCAGAAACAGCGACGATCCGGTTGAAAGTATTGGTATTGACCGTGCAAGGCAAAAGCTTGAACGCTCAGGGCTTGTTATTGCGGTTTTTGATGCATCGCAACCACTTTCTGATGAGGATTTTGAGCTTTTGGAGCTTTGTAAAAGTAAAAACAGTATAGCGGTTGTGAATAAAACCGACTTAGATACTGTTTATGATAAACAACAGCTTTTGCCATTTGTTAAAGAATGCGTTTTTATTTCTGCTGCAAATAATGAGGGCTATAACGAACTTAAAAATGCTATTGAAGCTGTGCTTGGAACACAAAATATCGACACTTCTTCTGCTATGCTTGCAACAGAAAGGCAAAGAGATTGCTGCAAACGTGCCTTAGAATGTGTTGATGAGGCAATTTTTGCAATTAAAAGCGGTATGACAATGGATGCTGTTAATGTTAGCACTGACGGTGCGATTGAAGCTTTGCTTGAAATGACCGGAAAAAGGGCAAGTGAAGCTGTTGTTGCAAAAGTTTTTGAAAATTTTTGTGTTGGAAAATAAATTTTGTTTAATATAAACTTTATATATTCTATTGTATGTAGGAGAAATTATGGAATACTTTTCAAAACAATATGACGTAATAATTATTGGAGCAGGCCACGCCGGAATTGAAGCAGGGCTTGCATCTGCACGTCTTGGCTGCAAGACTGCTGTGTTTACAATTAACGCAGATTGGGTTGGAAATCTGCCTTGCAATCCGTCTATCGGAGGAACTTCAAAGGGACATCTTGTCCGTGAAATTGATTCTCTTGGCGGTGAAATGGCAAAAGCGTCTGATAAAACTATGATTCAGAGCCGTATGCTTAATCTTGGCAAGGGCCCTGCGGTTCACAGCCCAAGAGCCCAGATTGACAGGCGTGAGTATTCCGCTTATATGAAAAATTGCCTTGAAATGCAGAAAAATCTTGAACTTAAACAGGCTGAAATTATGCAGCTTAAAAAGCAGGACGACGGTCTTTGGCAGGTTAAAACAAGGCTTGAAGCTATTTTTACAGCAAAATGCGTTGTTATTGCAACCGGAACTTTTCTTGGCGGACGAGTTTATGTTGGAGATGTATCGTATGAAAGTGGCCCTGATGGTATGTTCCCATCAAACGCACTTTCAAAATCACTTTTAGAGCTTGGCATTAAAACAAGAAGATTTAAAACAGGTACTCCGTCAAGAGTAAACAAAAACAGCATCGACTTTTCAAAGCTTGAGGTTCAAAACGGAGATGAAAAAGCAGTTGTTTTTTCTTTTGAATCACCAATAGAGCCTTGCAACAAGGCAGTTTGCCATATCACATATACAAATGACGATACAAAAAAGGTCATTCTTGATAATTTGCATCGTTCACCTTTATATTCAGGAAAAATTGAGGGCGTCGGTCCGAGATATTGTCCGAGCATTGAGGATAAAATAGTTAGATTTGCAGACAAGCAAAGACATCAGATTTTCATTGAACCCTGTGGACTAAACACTCAGGAGATGTATTTGCAGGGACTTTCCTCATCATTGCCCGAAGATGTTCAGCTTAAATTTTTAAAAACTGTACCGGGACTTGAAAATGTTGAGGTTATCAGAACTGCCTATGCTATCGAATATGATTGTATAGACCCGCTTTCATTAAAGGCAAGCCTTGAATTCCTTGATTTTGACGGACTTTTCGGTGCAGGACAATTTAACGGTTCAAGTGGATATGAAGAAGCAGCAGCACAAGGTCTTGTTGCCGGAATTAATGCTGCCAACAAGGTATTGGGTAAAAATCCGATAATTCTTGACAGAGCCAGCTCATACATAGGAACTCTTATTGACGACCTTGTAACAAAGGGCTGTTCCGACCCATACAGAATGATGACTTCACGTTCAGAATATAGATTGATTTTAAGACAGGACAATGCTGATATGCGTCTTACACAGATTGGATATGATACGGGTCTTATCAGCGAAGAAAGATACCAAAAGTGGCTTGAAAAATGCGAACTTATTAAAAAAGAAAGCAAAAGAGTGCAAAAAGTTGTTATATCACCGTCAGAAGAGTTAAACGATATGCTTGTTTCACGTGAAACATCGCCAATTGAAACAGGGGTTAGAATGACCGAGCTTTTGAAACGTCCTCAACTTAATTACGACGCTCTTGCTCCATTTGACAAAGAAAGACCCGAACTTTCATCAGATATTTTTGAACAGGTTGAAACAAATATTAAATATGAGGGTTATATCAAAAGGCAACAGGCACAAATTGACGAGATGAGAAGGCTTGAATGCAAAAAAATGCCTGAAAATATTGATTATTCAAGTATTTCGGGATTAAGGCTTGAAGCAAAAGAAAAGCTTGAAAAAATCAGACCCGCAAATGTTGGACAGGCAAGCAGAATTTCCGGAGTCAGCCCTGCCGATGTCTCTGTTTTACTTATTTATCTTGAAAAGGAGAGCAAAATATGACCATCTCCAAGAACTTATTAAAAAATACTGCCCAAAGTTATGGAATAGAGCTTGATGAGCTTGCACTTGACAGATTTGACAAGTACGCACAGCTGTTAATTGAATGGAACGAAAAAATCAATTTGACTGCGATAACTCAGCCTGACGAAATAGTTTTAAAACATTTTGTTGACAGCCTTATGCTTTTAAAATATCTCGACATTAAGGAAAATTCAAAGGTTATTGATGTCGGAACAGGTGCTGGCTTTCCGGGTGTTGCACTCCTCATTGCAAGACCTGACCTAAATGTTACACTTCTTGACAGCACAAAAAAGAAATTAAATGTAATAGAAAATATTCTGTCTGAAATAAATCTTGATGCTAAAATTGTACACAGCAGGGCAGAAGAGGCAGGAAGATTGCCTGAATTTCGTGAAAAGTATGATATTGTAACAGCTCGAGCAGTATCTAATCTTCGTGATTTAAGCGAATATTGCTTGCCTTTTGCAAAGGTTTCGGGAATTTTTGCTCCTTTAAAATCGGTTGGAGCAGATGAAGAGCTTGAAAATGCCAAAAGGTCTATTAAGACGCTTGGTGGCGAATTTTGCAAAATGGAGAAATTTTCAATAGAAAACTGTGGTGAGCGTTCAATAATAATTATTAAAAAAATATCGCAAACTTCGTCAAAGTATCCCAGAGCTTCGGCACAAATCGCAAAAAATCCTTTGGTATAAGGGAATTTTCACATTAATTATGGTGAATTTGTGCGAACTTTTTTTGTGGATTTTATGAATATGCTATGCTATTCTGTTTTTGCAGGACAAGCATGGCATATTTTTTTTATGTCGGCTATTCCAAAGATGGAGGAGTGATAAAATGAAAGGTCAATCAAAAATAAAAGCCGGTGGCCAAATTATTTTGGTACCACAATCCGAAATAAAACCAAATCCAAATCAGCCCAGAAGACATTTTGATTATGATGAATTAGAAAGCCTTGCTCAGAGCATTAGAGAAAATGGTATTATTCAGCCGATAAGCGTAAGACAGTTGAAAGACAATACATATGAGCTTGTTGCAGGTGAAAGAAGGTTAAGAGCGGCTCGTATGGTTGGACTTGCAAGAATTCCTTGTATTTTAATGAGAATTGACGATGGCAAATCTGCTCTTTATGGTCTTACTGAAAATCTTCAAAGACAAGATTTAGATTTTTTTGAAGAGGCATTGGCAATCGAAAAGCTTATCAGAGAATATAATATGAGCCAAGAGGACGCTGCAAAAAGTCTTGGAAAAGCTCAATCAACGCTTTCCAACAAGCTAAGACTTCTAAAACTCAGCGAAGAACAAAGGATGAAGATTAGTGCAGCAGGTCTTACAGAACGTCATGCAAGAGCCTTGCTTTGCCTTAAAGATGAAGTACAGATTGACAGAGCTTTAAGCATTATTGTTGACAGGCACTTGAATGTTCAGGAAACAGACAAGCTTATAAAGCAGATAATAAGCAGAGAAGATGGGCATAAACGTCCTCCAATCAAGCTTTTTAAAGATGTAAGAATTTTTATAAACACTCTAAATCACGCAGTTGATACAATGAGAAAAGCAGGCATTGACGCAGACAGCGTTAAGAGTGAAACCGAAGAGTATATTGAATATGTTGTCAGAATTCCCAAAACAGGCGATATAGTTGTTAAACCGGGCACAAAAAACACAGCTTGATAATTAGACGATTAATTTTTATAAATTTTATTTGATATTTGGTTATCCTGTACCCAAAAGGGTATTTGATAATAAATCTCCCCCTTACCAATTTCCTGTTTTTATTTCTCTTTCACATCCCACATCTCAAAAAGGAAAAGACGACCTGAATGGTCGTCTTTTCCTTTTTTCCTTTTTATCTTTTGTATTTACATAGTCTTTGGTTTTTTGCCATAGCCTTTACTTAACCAC
>CAYMZO010000089.1:0-5217 GCA_964394885.1 uncultured Eubacteriales bacterium
CTATTATGATGATTCCAAACTTATTTATATCAATCTGGGCAGTTATGATTTGTGTACACATACACGATGCACTTATTCAAAAAAATCTTATTGAAGATATCAAAATGCCTGAGCAGGTACAGAATTTAATTGATAATTGTAACGACAAAAATATTCATAATCATTTAGATGATTTATAAGATAAAAATCCGAGTGCAAATTAAATATTGTACTCGGATTTTCTAAGGCCTTTTTTACTTTTTAATAGTACAAAAAATTAAGACCCGTGTGAAAACACGAGTCTTTTTATAATATAAGCAACTTTTTATTTTTCGCCTTTTATATTATCTTTTATTTTATCAAAAATAGTCTTTTTATTTGGTGCAACAGGGCCCTCATCAAACTCTGCCGGCTTTTCGATAAGTTCATCGTCAAACTGCTTTAAAAGCTCTTTTTGATGGTCTGTCAGCTTCTTAGGAACATCCACAACTACCTTTACAAACTGGTCTCCCTTTGAACGACCGTTGATGTGTGGAATACCTCTGTCTTTCAGCCTGAATACTGTTCCCGGCTGAGTACCTTCAGGCATAGTGTATTTTACTCGTCCCTCAAGCGTTGGAACGAAAATTTCACAACCCAATGTCGCCTGTGCAAAAGTAACTGTAACATCGCACCAAACGTCATATCCATCTCTCTCAAAAAACGGATGCGGACGAACGTTTACAGCAACACGCAAATCACCTTGCGGTCCTCCGTTTAAGCCATGATTTCCTTCGTTTCTTATGCTTATAACCTGACCGTCGTCAATACCGGCAGGAATGTTAACGTCAACTTTAACAGCCTTTCGAATCATTCCAATACCCCTACAATTATCGCAAGGGCTATTAATGATTTTTCCTTTTCCACCACATTTTGAACACTCTCTTGACGTTGATATAACACCAAAAGGCGTTCTCTGCTGAACGCTTACATGACCAGCGCCATGGCATTCAGGGCAAGTTTCTGGTGATGTGCCTTTCTTTGCTCCTGTTCCGGAACATTCATCACACTTTTCTATTCTTTGTGTATTAACAGTTACTGTGCAGCCCTTTGCTGCTTCCTCAAAAGAAATAGTAACCGTTGCATTTGTATTTGTACCACGCTGGGGTGCTTTTGGATCTGCTTTTCCGCCTCCAAAGCCTCCAAATCCACCAAAAAAGGTGTTGAAAATATCTCCAAGGTCAAAATCGTATGCTCCGCCATAGCCACCACCGGCTCCAAAATTAGGGTCGACTCCGGCATGACCAAACTGGTCATACTTAGCTTTCTTATCGCTATCAGAAAGAACCTCGTATGCTTCATTTACCTCTTTGAAATTTTTTTCTGCCTCTTTATCTCCGGGGTTTAAATCAGGATGGTATTTCTTTGCTTGTTGACGATATGACTTCTTTATTTCATCTAAAGAAGCATCCTTAGAAACACCCAGCACCTCATAATAATCTCGCTTATCTGCCAAGATAAAAACTCCTTTGGGCAATATTTGCTGTCATATTACTGCTCATTTTGTAATATGACAGCATTTTTATTTTAAACTATTATTCAGCGTCTGTAAAGTCTGCATCGTAATATTCTTGTTTATCTGTTCCCTCTGCGTTTGCATCATCCTGTGGAGCTTGCTGATCCTGTGGTGCTGCTTGCTTGTAAAGTTTTTCTGAAACCTCATAGAACTTTGCTGTAAGCTCTTCCTGCTTTGACTTTATAAGGTTAATATCTTCTCCCTTAAGAGCCTCTTTAAGTGCATCTGCCTTTTCTTCAAGCTCTTTCTTGTCAGCCTCATCAAACTTATCAGCCTCATCAGCAAGAATTTTTTCACACTGATAAACCATTTGGTCTGCGGCATTTCTGGTGTCGAGCTCTTCTTTACGCTGCTTATCTTCCTCAGCATACTTTTCAGCATCCTGAACTGCCTTTTCAATATCGTCCTTTGACATATTGGTTGAAGCTGTGATTGAGATAGACTGCTCTTTATTTGTACCTAAATCCTTTGCAGAAACGTGAACGATACCGTTTGCATCAATATCAAATGCAACTTCGATTTGAGGTGTGCCACGACGTGCTGGAAGAATACCATCGAGGTGGAACATTCCAAGTGTTTTATTATCCTTTGCAAATTCACGTTCACCCTGAAGAACATGTACTTCAACTGATGTCTGATTATCTGCTGCTGTTGAGAAGATTTGGCTCTTCTTTGTTGGGATTGTTGTGTTTCTCTCAATAATCTTTGTGCTTACTCCGCCAAGAGTTTCAATTCCGAGTGAAAGTGGAGTAACGTCAAGAAGAAGAAGACCCTTAACATCTCCGCCAAGAACACCGCCCTGAAGAGATGCACCAATAGCAACACATTCATCCGGATTAATTCCCTTAAATGGCTCTTTGCCTGTGAAAGACTTAATTGCGTCCTGTACTGCCGGTATACGTGATGAACCACCAACCATAAGTACTTTGTCAAGCTCTGAAGCTTTGAGTCCTGAATCCTGCATTGCCTGACGAACAGGCTTCATTGTTGCTTCAACAAGGTCTGCTGTAAGTTCGTTAAACTTTGCTCTTGTAAGAGTTGTTTCAAGATGCTTTGGACCTGTTGCATCTGCTGTTATAAATGGAAGGCTGATTGAAGATGTTGTTACGCCTGAAAGCTCAATCTTTGCCTTTTCTGCTGCTTCCTTAAGACGCTGCATAGCCATTTTATCGCTTCTGAGGTCAACACCCTGCTCCTTCTTAAATTCGTCTGCCAAATAATTCATTACTCTCTGGTCAAAGTCATCTCCACCAAGCTTATTGTTACCGGCTGTTGCAAGAACTTCCTGAACACCGTCGCCCATTTCAATGATTGATACATCAAATGTACCACCGCCAAGGTCATAAACCATAATCTTTTGGTCATTTTCTTTATCGATACCATAAGCAAGAGCTGCTGCTGTTGGCTCGTTGATAATTCTCTTAACCTCAAGACCTGCTATTTTTCCTGCGTCCTTTGTTGCCTGACGCTGAGAATCTGTGAAGTATGCAGGAACAGTGATAACAGCTTCTGTTACTGTATCTCCAAGATAGCTTTCTGCATCTGCCTTAAGCTTTTGAAGAATCATTGCTGAAATCTCTTGCGGTGTATATTTTTTGTCGTCAATTTTTACTTTATAGTCGGTACCCATCTGACGTTTGATTGAAGACACTGTTTTGTCAGGATTTGTAATTGCCTGTCTTTTAGCGACCTGTCCAACCATTCTCTCTCCTGTCTTTGAGAAAGCAACAACTGAAGGTGTTGTTCTTGCACCCTCTGCATTTGCTATAACGACAGGTTCTCCACCTTCGATAACTGCTACACATGAGTTTGTTGTACCAAGGTCAATTCCTACTATCTTTGCCATAAAAAATTCCTCCTAAAGAATTGAATAAATTTGTTTTTTAAATGTAAATTAGTTTGCAACCTTTACCATTGCGGGTCTTAAAATCTTATCTCCCATTTTATATCCTTTAACGAAAACATCTGTTATTGTGTTTTCTTCAAAGTTATCATCTTCAATATGCATTACTGCATTGTGTATGTTTGGGTCAAACTTATCGTTTGGAACTCCAAAGCTTTCAACTCCAAGCTTTTCAAAGGTTTGAAGAAGCTGCGAGAATGTCATATCTATTCCCTTTTTATATTCTTCTAAAGTTGTATCGGTTATCTCATTTGCTCTGTCATAATTATCTATAACAGGTAAAAGCTCTGTTAACACCGAAGATTTTGCATCTGAAAATACAGTTTCTCTTTCCTTTTGCGACCGCTTTCGGAAGTTATCGTACTCAGCCGCAAGCCTTAGGTACTTATCATTTAAATCATTAAGCTCTTTTTGTAGCTTATCGTCTGCCTGTTGGGTAACATCTTCTTTTTCAATTACCTCATCAGAGTCGTTAAGCTGTTGCTCTTGATTTGCTTTTTCCTTACTCTTTGCCATTTGGCATATCCTCCTCGTATACTTCAGACAATAGCTTTCCAACCATGCCTGTTAAATATTTTATGCTTGGTATTAGCTTTGAATAGTTTATTCTTGTTGGCCCTATTATTCCAATCGAACCGCCATCTCTTCCGCCAATCATATATCTTGATATTATCATGCTGGAGTTTTCAAGCTCTTTATATTTGTTCTCACTGCCTATTTTTACATCTAAGTCATTCTTTATCGAAGATATTATTCGATTTAAAGGTTCACCTCTATGCAAAAACTCAAGCAAAGAACCAACATTTTCTTCAAGCTCACGATAGTTTAAAAGATTTGACTGACCACCAAGGATTATTTCTGATTGTGAAGCAGAATTTATAAGGTCTGACAATGCAACCAACAGCGGCGACATTACAAGTGCCTTACTGCCAAGTGATGCAGCAAGCGTCTGTATCATAACGGTACTTACATCTGAAAGAGGCTTTTCCAAAAAATTTTGCTTTACTATTGAATAAAAAGTCTCGATAATGTCGGGAGTGATTTCCACATCTGTTCTGCAAGCCTTACTTCTTATTATTCCTGATGAAGTAAGCAAAACCATCATTGCTGTTTTTGGACTTATCTGAACAATTTCGACCTTGCGTATTACTGCATTTTCATCTGCAAGAGTTGTTGAAACAGCAGCACAATTTGTAAAATCAACCAAAACTTCAGATGCTCTTTCAAGAAGCTTTTCAGGGTCGTTTAACCTATTGTCTACTCCTGCCTCTATTCTTTTTTTGTCAAAATCATCAATCTCATACTGTGGCATTAAATGGTCAATATAATACCTGTATGCCTTTTGTGTTGGTATTCTTCCTGCCGAGGTGTGTGGTTGATCAAGAAACCCTAACTCTGAGAGATCTGACATATCGTTCCTTACAGTTGCAGAAGAAACAGCGTTGTTTAGCAATTCGCAAAGTGTTTTTGAACCAACAGGTTCGCCTGTTTCGATATACTGCTCAACGATATCTGCAAGTATCTTCTTTTTTCTCTCAGGTATTCCCATTTTTTCACCACCTCTTAAGCACTTTAGCACTCGACTTGTAAGAGTGCTAATTTTTATCTATACTATACAACCCATCTGACATAAAGTCAATAATTTAAATGTAAACACTTTGTTAAAAAACAGAGTTAAAACTGTGAATATATAAGCCTTAATGGCATATTTTAACCTTTGGTGTCGGTTTGATTCATTAAGATTTTAAAATTAAAGTAATGTATTTGCAGCACTTTATTG
>CAYMZO010000090.1:0-5175 GCA_964394885.1 uncultured Eubacteriales bacterium
TTCTGCTTTTATTATTTCAACATTTTTTGAGATTGCCGCTGTTCTGCTTTTAGTTTGGGGATACTTTAATGAAGATAAACTTATTGACTTTGAGGATAAATTTGCTTGGCTTGTTGCTGCATATATTCGTAAAACAAGGAAAAAGAAGGCTATGAAAAAGCATATTAAAGCTTCAAGCTCAAATCAACTACGCTCTGTTTCAAAAAGAAATTTAAACGATGTAGTTTATAATACAACTGAACACGCAGCTTAAACATTTTTTATATTTATAACCATCGGGTTCCTTCTCTTATTCGTTTGGGGTAGAAATTCAGACAGGCTTATGCCTGTCTTTTTTCGTTTATCACCTTAACAGGCACCTAACTTGACAAACACGTTGATTTTTTGGTATCATATCTTGACATGATTTTGATATATTATTAATGTAATTAAAAATATTAGTTGCTCTAATATTTGCCAACACACAATCTAAATATTATTTTTGTGTGCTTAACATAGGAGAGATATTTTATGTCTAATTACAGCAATCTTTGTATGAACTGTATGCATGAGATTACCGATACAACTGAACAATGTCCGAATTGTGGGTTTAATAATAATTCTCCACAACTTGCACCATATCTGCCAATGCGTTCTATCGTCGGCGGAAGATACCTTATCGGTAAGCTCTTAGAATCAAACGGCGATGGAGCAACCTATATCGGTTGGGACGTTGAACGTAAAGCAACAGTTTCTGTAAGAGAGTTTTTACCTGATGCAATAGCAACACGTAAAGACGGAGACACTGTACTTGAAGTTATGCCCGGATGTGAGAATTCATATCAAGACTGTTTGCAGAGTTTTCTTGACTTATGGAGAAGGCTTGCAAGAATGCGTGGTCTTTCTGCCCTTATTGTTGTCATTGACATTGTAGAGGACAATGGTACAGCCTACGCTATTTCCGAATACTTAGAGGGCATTACACTTCGTGAGTATTTGCTTTCAAGCAGCACCGGATATCTTTCTTGGCCAGATGCAAGAGCACTGTTTATGCCGGTTTTATCAACACTTGCAACCCTACATTCCGCCGGTATAATTCACAGGGGCATTTCCCCTACCACTCTTATTATTGGCAAAGATAAAAAGATGCGAATTTCCGGATTTAGTATTTGGCAGGCTCGTGCATCTTGGGGTGATTTAAACTCTGAAATTTTCCACGGATATGCTGCCATTGAGCAATATGGCTTTGAGGGTCAGCAGGGTCCGTGGACAGATATATATGCATTTGCAGCCGTACTTTATCGTACTCTTATCGGAAGCACTCCTATTGAAGCTACAACAAGAGTTACAAACGATAAAATGATGGTTCCCGGTAAATTTGCAGAACAACTTCCTGCTTATGTTATCAACGCTCTTATCAACGCTTTGCAAATCCTTCCCGAGGACAGAACAAGGACCGTTGAGCAATTTAGGGCTGAACTTTCTGCATCTCCTACTGTTACCGTTAACGATGTTGGTTATATGGAGGCTCATAAAACAGGAAACATAAAGAAAATTCAAGATACAAAGAAACATTCTCAGATTACCAAGGATATTGCTAAGAAGCAAAACAAAAATTCTTCGGTTTCCGTTGGTGTTAAAGCAGCACTTATTGTACTCGGTATAGGTCTTATTGTCTTTGGCATACTTTGTGCAACTGTTCTTAAAGACAATATCAAAAACGGCAAAGAAGATGAAAACGTTACCACTTCTACAACAAGTCAAGAATTAGTTGAAGTTCCCGATTTAGAAAACCTAACCTATGCACTTGTTTCAAATGAAAGAGCATATACTACGAATTTCACTTTCGTAAAGAAAGAAGCTTATAGCGATACCGTAAAATCCGGTTATATTATTTCTCAAAATATTCTTCCCGGCAAAAAGGTTCCTATCGGTACAGAAATTGAGCTTGTAGTAAGCCTCGGAGTTGAAAAAGTCGAATTCATAGATGTTAAAGGTAAAACCTATGATGAAGCATATCAGGCTCTTACAGACCTTGGATTTAAGTGCTCTAAGGCTGAAAAATCTAACAACGGTACTCAAACTCCAAATGTTGTTATTGATGCAAGCCTTGAAGTCGGCAAGAAATATGACAAAGGTACAACTGTCGTTATTCAGGTTTGGGGTGAAATCGACACCACCTATCCTGACGAAGTTTTGTAAATTTATATCAACAAATATAAAAGAAGCAACCATTAAAATGGCTGCTTCTTTATTTATTATAACAATAATTTTTAAACATTCAAAAAATTTAACACCCGAAACGAATTTTAATATTTCGTTTCGGGTGTTTTTTTATCTTTCGTTCATCGGGATATATTCTCTTTGCTCTGAAACGCTCTTATAAGCCGGTCTTATAATTTTTCCGGCATTTATCAGCTCTTCCATTCTATGTGCACTCCATCCCGTAATTCTTGCCATTGCAAAAATAGGAGTAAAGAGTTCATTTGGAAGTCCAAGCATCGAATATGCAAATCCACTGAAGAAGTCTACGTTTGCACTAACGCCTTTAAACATTTTACGTTCACCTGCAATAATTTCAGGTGCAAGTCTTTCAACTCTTGAATAGAGTGCAAATTCATTCTCCAAGCCCTTTTCCTTTGAAAGATTTTCAACAAAGGTTCTGAACATCTTTGCTCTCGGGTCTGAAACAGAGTAAATTGCGTGTCCTATTCCATAGATAAGTCCCTTTTTATCAAACGCTTCTTTTGCAAGCAATGCTCTTAAATAATCGCCAACTTCTTTATCGTCTTCCCAGTTGTTAACATTATTTTTCATATCGTTAAACATCTGAACAACCTTTATGTTTGCACCACCGTGCTTTGGTCCTTTAAGAGAACCAAGTGCTGCTGCGATTGCAGAATATGTGTCTGTTCCAGATGATGTAACAACGTGAGTTGTAAAGCTTGAGTTATTACCGCCACCGTGTTCTGCGTGAAGTACAAGAGCCATATCGAGAACCTTTGCTTCAAGTTCTGTAAACTTACTGTCTGCACGCAAAAGGTGAAGAATGTTTTCAGCTGTTGAATAGTCAGCACGAGGAGCGTGAATAAACAAGCTATCTCCATCGTGATAATACTTATATGCCTGATAGCTGTACACTGAAATAAGCGGGAAATTCGCAATCAGCTGAAGACACTGACGAAGAACATTTGGTAACGATGTATCATCTGCATTTTCATCATAAGAATATAATGTCAATACACTTCTTGCAAGGGCATTCATCATATCCCTGCTTGGTGCTTTCATTATTACATCACGAACAAAGCTTGTAGGAAGCTTTCTGTATCCCGAAAGTATCTGTTCAAAATCTTGAAGTTCATTTCTATTTGGCAACTTTCCAAACAGTAAAAGATAAGTTGATTCCTCAAACGCAAAGTGATTATTATCCCTTGAGCCGGATATTATATCCTCAATGTTATATCCTCTATAATAGAGTTGACCTTCACAAGGAATGCTTTTTCCATCGACTGTTTTACTTGAGATTATTTCTGAAATTTCTGTAAGTCCTGTTAGGACTCCCTTTCCATTAACATCTCTTAAGCCTCTTTTAACGTCATATTTTGTATAAAGAGTAGTGTCTATTGAGCTGTTTTCTAAACAGAGTTTTGTTAAACCCTCTATTTCGGGGGTAATTTTTGAAAAATCGATATTATTATTGCTAAAGTTCATTGTTATACCTCCTAAGAATTGTATATTCTAAATTCTAACAGAAATGTTATTCTTCTTTAAGTAATTCTTTAATTCACCAATTGATATTTCATTAAAGTGAAATAGAGATGCAGCAAGCACTGCATCTGCTTTGCCTTTTGTAAATGCGTCATAAAAATGTTCAAGAGAACCTGCACCGCCGGAAGCTATTACAGGTATTCCGACGCTTTCTGAAATTGCACTTGTAAGTTCTAAGTCATAGCCTTTTTTTTGCCCATCACAGTCCATACTTGTAAGCAAGATTTCCCCTGCTCCTCTTTCATACGCCTCTTTTGCCCACTCTATGGCATCAATACCCGTAGGTATTCTGCCTCCGTTTAAATAAACCTCCCAGCCGGTTGAGTTTTTCTTTGCATCTATTGCACACACAACACATTGACTGCCAAATTTATTTGCTGCATCATTAATAAGCTGTGGGTTTCTAACTGCTGCAGAGTTAACTGAAACTTTATCTGCACCTGCTCTTAATAGCCTTGTAAAATCATCTATACAGCTAATTCCACCACCAACAGTAAACGGAATGAAAATAGAATTTGCAACTTGTGTTACAATTTCAGTCATTGTACTTCTACCGTCAGACGTTGCAGTTATATCGAGCAATACAAGCTCATCTGCACCGCTTGCATTGTATGCCTTTGCACACTCGACAGGATCACCTGCATCACGCAGATTTACAAAGCTTACACCCTTTACAACTCTTCCATTATTAACATCAAGGCAGGGGATAATTCTTTTTGCATACATTTATTATTACCCCTTCCTACACATATCTATAAAATTTGAAAGTATTTTTAATCCTGTTTCCCCACTTTTTTCAGGATGGAACTGAACTGCACAAAGATTATCACGCTGAACTGCACAGTTAATTTCAACACCATAATGAGTATTGGCAGCTACATCTTCTGCATTATCTGCCTTTAAATAGTATGAATGAACAAAATATACATAAGGTTCCTTTTCTAAGCCCTTGAATATTCCGTCCTGATTTACAACATCAAGCGAGTTCCAACCAATATGAGGAACTTTCAATCCATTATCAGACGGTATTTTCACAATTTTTCCCGGCAATATTCCAAGTCCGGAAACATCGGGAGATTCCTCTGAGTTTTCAAAAAGCAGCTGAAGCCCAAGACATATTCCCAAAAATGGTTTTCCACTTGTTGCTGAGTTTTTAATCACATCAACAAGACCGCTTTCTTGCATTGACTTCATTGCATCTCCAAACGAACCTACTCCGGGCAATATTACTCCGGATGCACTTTCTATTTCAGATGGAGTGCTTGTTATGATTGTGTTTGAGCCAAGATAATCAAATGCACTTTTCACACTATGTAAATTTCCCGCTCCATAATCTACTATTGCAATCATTTTAACTCCTGAGTTTTTATTTTTATTTTTCTTTTTAGTATATTTCTATAAATTATAACACAAATGAGTTTTCTCATC
>CAYMZO010000091.1:0-1520 GCA_964394885.1 uncultured Eubacteriales bacterium
TTAATGAAGATGATTTTGATGAACTTATCCGCAAAAAAGAGTTTGGCGGCTTAAACATTACAATTCCATACAAGCAACGCATTATCCCTTATTGTAATTCTTTAAGTGATAACGCTAAACGCATCGGGTCTGTAAATACCGTTGTCAATAAAAACGGCAAATTGTTTGGATATAACACAGATTATCTTGGATTTAACTATATGCTAAATTCCAACAACATTGACCTTGAGGACAAAAAGGTACTTATTTTAGGAAGTGGCGGCACATCTTTAACTGCAAGAAATTGTGCAGCTGATGCAGGTGCAAAAAGTGTTATCGTTGTTTCAAGAAGCGGAAAAAACAACTATGAAAACATATCAAATCATTACGACAGCGACATTATTATAAACACGACTCCTGTCGGAATGTATCCAAACAACTCGGACTTTCCTGTAAAGCTGTCCGCCTTTACAAAATGTTCTTATGTCGTTGATGTAATATATAACCCTCTGAAAACCTCATTGCTTTTGGAAGCAGAAGAGCTTAATATTCCTTGCTGTAACGGGCTTTTAATGCTTGTTGCTCAAGCAAAGTTTGCAAGCGAATTGTTCTTTGACAGTAAAATAAATGATTGCTTAATTGATGAGATATATTCTAAGCTGACAAAAGAAATGTCTAATATTGTATTAATCGGAATGCCATCGTGTGGTAAAACAAGTGTTGGAAAAGCTGTTGCCAAAATGATGAATCGTCAGTTTATCGACACCGATGAATTAGTATCGGTTCAAGCAGATATGAGCATACCTGAAATATTTGAAAAATATGGAGAGGCTGAATTCAGAAGGCTTGAATCCTTGGCAATTAAAAATGCCGGCTCTAAAAACGGGGTTGTAATTGCAACAGGCGGAGGTGCCATTCTGAAAGATGAAAACTACGATGTCTTAAGGCAGAACGGTAAAATGTTTTTTGTTGACAGAGATATAAAGCTTTTAGAGACAAACGGCCGTCCACTTTCAAAGAATTTTGAAGCAATAAAAGCTCTTTACCAACAACGAATTCCAATTTATAAGGCACGAAGTAATTTTGAAATAATTAACAACGGTTCAATCGAAGATTGTGCAAATAGCATTGTAAATCTATTTGAGGAGGCATAGACTTGAAACTTCTTGTTATTAACGGTCCGAATATAAATATGCTCGGAACAAGAGAAAAAAACATATATGGCAATGGCTCTTTTGAAGATTTAAAAAGATATATTCTGAAAATTTGTGAACTAAACAATATTGAATGTGAATTGTTTCAATCAAACCACGAGGGTGAAATCGTTGATAAAATTCAACAGGCATACGGAGTTTTTGACGGAATAGTCATAAACCCCGCAGCATACACTCATACCAGTGTTGCAATATTAGACGCACTAAAGGCTGTTGATATACCTTGCGTTGAGGTTCATCTTTCAGATATTTATAAAAGAGAAGATTTCAGGCACTTTTCTTATATTTCCTTAGCTTCTGAAAAGACTTTTTACGGAATGGGATTTG
>CAYMZO010000091.1:1530-5174 GCA_964394885.1 uncultured Eubacteriales bacterium
CATTGAGTTTTTAAAAGATAATATTTAACAAACACAAACGAGTACTCATAAAATGTGAGTACTCTTTTTTATAAAAATAATGCTTAGAATACTTGGACATCACAGAGTACCCTAAGCATTACTTTCTTATATAATCAGCTTTTATTTGATATGCTTTTATGGTTTCCATTGATATTTTTCAAGGTCTACCCTGCCGTCCTTTAAAAATTCCACTCCATCCATTTCAAGCAACAGTCTTTGTGTTTTATCTCCACCAAAAGCAAACGCTTTTGAAAGCTCGCCATATCTGTTTACAACTCTATAACAGGGAATTTCATTTGGACTTGGATTTACATGCAAGGCATATCCAACAACCTGAGACCAATTTGGATTTCCCGACATCGCTGCAATCTGTCCATAGGTTGCAACCTTACCCTTTGGAATTTTTTTAACAGTATCGTAAATGATATTAAAGGTTTCTCCCAATTTTCACACCTCTTTTTTTTATTATATCAATTCAAATATTTTTATTCAAATAAATTCAAAAAGCTATTGACAATTGAGCATCCGTTCAACTATAATAAAGATAGGTTGAATAGTTATTCAACCGTTCAAATGAAGAGAGGTATATACTATGCAAACTATTAGTGATAAAAATGTTGCTTGCGATTGCGATGTTATTCATACCGAAGTTGTAAACGAAACTCGTGAAAAACTTCTTGATGACACAAAAATTTATGAGCTTGCAGATTTTTTCAAAGTGTTTGGAGACAGCACAAGAGTTAAAATTCTTTGGGCTCTTGATAAAAATGAAATGTGCGTTTGCGACCTTGCCTATTTGTTAAATATGACAAAGTCGGCTGTTTCACATCAGTTGAAAGTTTTGCGTTCCTCAAAGCTTGTTAATTCAAGACGAGATGGAAAGAATATATTTTATTCACTTGCCGACGACCACGTTAGCGATATTTTAGAAAAAGGTCTTGAGCATATAAATGAAAAGTAGGTGATAATATGAAGCATCAATACACATTAAAAAACCTTAACTGTGCAAATTGTGCCACAAAAATTGAAGCTGAAGTGAACACTCTTGCCGGTG
This sequence comes from uncultured Eubacteriales bacterium, assembly GCA_964394885.1. Classification (GTDB taxonomy): domain Bacteria; phylum Bacillota; class Clostridia; order Oscillospirales; family Acutalibacteraceae; genus RZYX01. The sequence continues at coordinate 2,606 of CAYMZO010000091.1, forward strand.
TCGAATCAGCATCATTGTGTTTTGCAACAAGCACACTAACGGTTGAAAAGTCTGACAATCACAACGGAAACATCGACTCTGACGTTAAAAAAATCGTTTCTTCCATTGAGCCTGATGTAAAAGTTATAACTAAAGAAAAGGAACACTCTCACGAGCATTCTCACGAACATTCCCATGGTGAAGGTTCCTCAAAAATAATTCTTGCAAGACTTGCTGTAAGTGCAACATTCTTTATTTTAGCATTGTTTCTTGAAAATTTTGAAAGCTTACGTATATTGTTCTTTGCTCTATCTTATATCGCTTCAGGATACGACGTAATAATTAAAGCCTTTAAAAACATTTTCAAAGGTCATATTCTTGACGAAAACTTTCTTATGGCAATAGCTTCAATCGGAGCCATCGCAATTAAAGAATATCCCGAAGGCGTTGCAGTTATGATGTTTTACCAAATCGGAGAATACTTTCAAGACAAAGCTGTTACACGTTCAAGAAAATCCATCTCTGATTTAATGGATATTAGACCTGACTATGCAAACGTGCTTTCCAACGGAGATGTTTTAAAGCTTTCTCCTGAGCAGGTTAAAATCGGAGATACAATCATTGTTAAGCCCGGAGAAAAAGTACCTCTTGACGGCATTGTAACAGACGGAGTATCAATGGTAGACACGTCTGCCTTAACAGGAGAGTCTGTTCCGAGAACAGTTAATCCGGGAGATGATGTTTTATCCGGTTGCATCAATCAAAATGGTGTTTTAAAAATTGAAGTAAAGAAAGAGTTTTCAGAGTCAACTGTTTCAAAGATACTTGACCTTGTACAAAATTCAAGTGCAAAAAAATCTGAAACCGAAAATTTTATTACAACATTTGCGAAATACTATACCCCTACCGTTGTTATCCTTGCAATTTTGCTTGCAATAATTCCACCTCTTGCTGTTAGTGCATCCTGGAGCATTTGGATTTATCGTGCTCTTCTTTTCTTGGTCGTCTCCTGCCCTTGTGCCCTTGTAATTTCAATACCGCTTGGATTTTTTGGAGGTATTGGCGGAGCTTCTAAGAACGGTATACTTGTAAAAGGTGGCAACTATCTTGAGGCAATAAGCAATGCAGATACCGTTGTCTTTGATAAAACAGGTACACTTACTAAAGGTATTTTCGAAGTTCAAAATATTGTTTGTGCAAATTCATTTGAGGAAGACACTGTTTTAAAATATGCAGTGTGTGCCGAAAGCCTTTCAAATCATCCAATTGCACTTTCAATCAAAAAGGCTTATTCAAAGGATATTTCAGGTGAATTGATTGAAGATTATGAGGAAATAAGCGGACACGGAACATCGGTAACGGTAAATGGTCTTAAGGTTCTTGCAGGCAACGAAAAGTTGCTAAAAAAATCCAATGTAGGCTTTGAGCCGGTTGAAATTTCCGGTACAAAGGTTTATATCGCTGTTGACGGTGTTTTTGCAGGTGTAATTATAATATCTGACCAGATCAAAGATGACAGCAAAAATGCAATTGAGTTATTGAAACAGCTTGGTATCAGAAAATCTGTTATGCTTACAGGTGATACAAGTAAAGTCGCTGAATCCATTGCAAAGCAGCTCAATCTTGACACTGTATATTCTGAGCTTTTGCCTGACCAAAAAGTTGAAAAAGTTGAGGAATTGCTCACAGATGTTCCAAAGGGCAAAAAGCTTCTGTTTGTTGGTGATGGAATAAATGATGCACCTGTCTTGGCACGTGCAGATGTTGGCATTGCAATGGGCGGACTCGGCTCTGACGCTGCAATTGAAGCTGCCGACGTTGTCCTTATGACTGATGAACCGTCAAAACTTGCCAACGCTATACAGATTGCAAGATTTACAAAGAAAATAGTAAATCAAAACATTATATTTTCTCTTGCCTGCAAACTTGTAGTTCTTGTACTTGGTGCTTTAGGTATGGCTACAATGTGGGAAGCAGTATTTGTTGACGTTGGTGTTTGTCTGATTGCTGTTTTAAATTCTATGAGAGCAACAAGGGTTAAATAACAATTAATATCTATCTAATATTGCTTAAAATCACTGCTGAATTTTAACAGGCAGTGATTTTTTCTTTGTATTTTTTATTTTGCTATTGATTTTTCACTCAATATAATATATAATAACTCTCGCAATTGGACGTTTAGCTCAGCTGGTAGAGCATTCGCTTGACGTGCGAAGGGTCAGCGGTTCAAGTCCGTTAACGTCCACCATATTTAAAGCCTATAACTGCGTTGTTTTTCAGCGTTTTTATAGGCTTTATATTTTTTGTATATGAATAATTTTATTACTTTTTATAACATTTTTTAAGAATATGCAAGTCAAATGCAAGTCAAAACATTTATGTATTTCTAAATTTTACGTATGTGTATTGAAATAATAGTTTTTTAAAATTGTAAAAAAGGTTAGTTTTCTACCGAATATACCGCATATTTTTCTAATCTGTTATAACACTAATTATATGCCGACAATTAAAATCAGTAATCAATTTATTGAGTATATTTTTATAAATTTAATTTTAAATGATGCAGAAAAACACCCTACACTTATTATTT
>CAYMZO010000092.1:0-5134 GCA_964394885.1 uncultured Eubacteriales bacterium
GTTTGAGAACAACCGGGATATCATTGAACGACAACGTAAAGAATGAACTTGCTTATCATTATGGTTCATATAATAATTTCCGTAAATCAAACTTTGGAAAAATTAAGCTTACTAATGACGGAATGCCTCTTGACGACTATTGGGGAGAACTTTCAGAAAAGTATCCTGAGTTGTTTGATAGTGATACTCACGAGCTTGAGCAACCTATAAGACTTGCAGAAGTTTTAAACAGTATTCAACCATACTATGAAAACGAATATGGTGCTAATATTGATGAGGTAGCTTCAATTCTTGCACTTGATATGTATGACGATTATTTCGATGTTCCAGAAGTTAAATCTTATGCTGATAAGCAAAATGAAAAGCTCGTTAAAGTGCAGCAGTCTTATAGAAATAAGGTTAGAGATGTTAAGATTGATTTTAAAAATCGTTATGAGGCAAAATTTGAACAGTTAAAGATCGAGCTTGAAACTAAAAATCAAAAGAAGCTTGAAAAGAAAGATGAGCAACTTATAAAACAAAAAGCCATGTATCAAGAAAGAATCATATATAATAAGCAAATGTATGATGAAAGGAACGATGTAGTTAGATATCGCCAAAAAGTAGAGAAAAACCTTAAGTCTTTAAGCGACTGGCTATTTAAGGGTAACGATAAGAATCATGTTCCTGAAAAATTTAGAACTGCTGTTGCTTCTGCACTTGCTTTAACAGATACAGGATCTGTAGGAAACTATGACACTATAAAAAGCTTTAAGTTTGCTGAGCTAAGAAATGCTTGCCTTGAAATTTCAGACGATAATTACTTGGATATTGATCCAGATTTACAAGCTGACATTGAAGAGTTAAAAACTCTTGCTGACGGTAAAAAGGTTTTGCAAATGAGTTCAAATGAATTAAAACTTCTTAATAGTATTCTTGATAGAATCCGAATTGCTTGTGTTAATGCAAATAAAATGCTTGCCAATGATAATTATAAAACTATTACCGCAATGGCCGATGATATGTTTAAGGACTTTGAGGTTAGAAAAACACGAAAGCAAAATGTTGGTGTTGCAAAGATGGCAGATAGTCTACTTAATTATGATGTTCTTGATCCACAAAGATATTTTGATAAAGTCGGAGGAGACGTTGGACAATCACTTTGGAGAGAACTAAGAGCAGGATTTGACAATAAGATTAGAAACACGAAATCCATTGAAGATTATATGAAAGATACATTGAATAATGTTGATGTTTCTAAGTGGACCGGGACCAGTGCAACAATACATACTTTTAAGATGGAAAGCGGAGAAGAACTTAAGCTATCCACTGCTCAGATAATGGGACTTTATGAACTCAACAAACGTGAGCAGGCAAGAGGTCATATTTACGGCGGTGGTATATCTCAATCTGATACTATAACAGGAAAAATAAAAAAGACACTTACAAAATCATATAAACCTATTAGAGTAACGGTAAAAGACGTAAATGATATTATTTCATCATTAACAGATGAGCAAGTAAAAGTTGCTGATAAAATGACAGAGTTTATGAATACCACCGTTGCTGATTGGGGCAACGACGTCTCAATGAGTATGTACGGATACAAGAAATTCATCGAAAAGAATTACTATCCAATAAAAGTAAATGAGAATCAGACAAGCACGGAAGTTCAGAATAATAAAAACCCTCTGTTCACTATGAAAAACTTAGGATTTACTAAGCAAACGCTTGATAAAGCAAATAACTCAATTGTTATAGAAGACATTTTCGATGTATTTACAAAGCACACTGACAATATGGCTTCATATAATGCTTTTGTAATTCCTCTTTCAGATTTAACAAAGTTTTATAACTATAAGTATAAAGATGGATCAGGTCTAATAGATGGTACTGTTAAGCAGGAATTTGAGAGAGTGCTTGGCGTTGACGGAAAAAGATACTTTTATCAGTTGCTTGTTGACATTAACGGTACAACAAACACGTTTGCCGGAACTTCGTTTGGAAACAAAATGCTCTCTAATTTCAAGGCCTCTGCTGTTGGTGCTAATATTCGTGTTGCAGTTCAACAGCCTATGTCGGTTGCGAGAGCATTTAATATGATGAGTCCTAAGGATTTTATAAATTTAAAGTTCAGAAAAGGACTACATGAATTAATGGAACAGTATGCTCCTATTGTTACTTGGAAAAGATATGGCTTTTACGAGCTTGACACCGGTAAGAGTATGAAAGAAATCTTTATGCAAAAAAACTCTTTCAAAGATTACGCAATGTGGCTTAATGCTAAAGGCGATGAGATTACATGGCAGACAATCTGGCTTGCTTGCGAAAATGAAGTAAAAAGAACTAACAAGGATTTAATCAATGGAACTGATGCTTTTTATGCTGAGGTTGGCAAGAGGTTTTCTGATGTTATAGATCGCACTCAGGTTGTTGACAGTATGATACATAGGACACAGATTACAAGATCTAAGGACACATATGTCAAAATGTCAACATCGTTCATGTCTGAGCCATTAAAGTCTTACAATCTCTTGCATGATGCTTTGTATGATGTTGTAAATAGACCGGGGAAAGAAAGTAATACAAAGTTTGCAAGGGCTACATTTTGCTTTGTTATTAACTCTCTGCTTGTTTCTGCAGCAGCTTCGGCTATTAGTGCCTTAAGAGATGATGACGACAAAGATTATATAGATAAGTGGCTTAAAGCAATGTTTGGCATAGACAGTAATAATGAAACTCTAATGGATAAAATTAAATCTGTGTTCTTTTCTGATTTTATAGGAAATATGAACCCATTAAATCTTATTCCATATTTTAAAGATATGCTTAGCTTGCTTGAGGGATTTGATGTTGAAAGGTCTGACATGACTGGAATATCACAAATTGCTAATGCTATGCGTGGTTGGGAAAAATACTTCTCTGATGATGATCATAAATACTCAGAGTTTTCTCTAATTAAGGACACGTTAAAAGGTTTAAGCACTTTTACAGGAATACCTTTATATAACATTGAGAGGACTTTAGAAAATGCCCTAAAGCTTTGCGTAGGTTTTACAGGAGAACTCGGCTATGACACAAGCAATATTGAGTTTCAAATTGCAAAAGGTACTTATAATATTGAAAGCACAAAAAACAAGGCTTATTATGCAAACAAGATTTTACAAGCTCAACTTGCAGGCAATGAGAAAGTTGCTAAGCAAATTGCAGAGGATATGGCAAATGGAGGAATGTCTCAAAGCGATATAGAAAAGGCTATGGAGTCTGCAAGAGGAAAGTATCTTGATAATAATGAAAAAATAATTGCTTATGCTCAATTGAGGGCAAATGGCAATAAAGATGCTTATGTGCAAGCTGTTGGTGAATTTAAAGGAGCTATATTCTCTCAGGACGATATTATTAAATCAATGAATCGTGTTATTAACAAAATCAATAAAGGCGAAACGGTTGAAGTGGCTAAAACCTTCGATGGCGATAAAATGTTTGATTATACTGCTGATAGTGAAAAAGATCTATATTATAGTGAGTATAACAGTAGTGATATAAACTCAGCTATTGAATCTGGTGAAGATGTATCAAATATGATAGATGATATTATTGAGACTAAGAGAGACAACGGAGATGAAAGAAGCGAAAAAGAAATAAAATCTTCTATTCGGTCTGGCGTTACAAGACACTGGAAAGATATATATATTTCAGCCAATGCTAACGAAAGAGTTGCTATTGAAAGAAAGCTTTATAGCACCGGATTATATGGATCGTTAAGCGAAGTGCAGCAGATTACTAAAAAGTGGAGAGAAGAAAAATAACTAAGTGGGGAGAGAAATCTCCCTGCTTTTATTTATAGTTAAATAAAAAGCAAGGAGGAATCTCAATTATGATTATTGATATTTCAAAACATCAAGGGAATATGGATTTCAAGGCTACTAAATCATCAAATATAGAAGGTGCAGTTTTACGTTGTGCATATTCTGGTGTTAAAGACAAAAAGTTTGATGAATTTGCATCTAAAGCTAAAGCTGCAAATGTTCCGTTCGGAGCTTATGCTTTTGCAACGTGGCATTATTTGACCAAGTCAAATAATTTAGAATCGGCTAAAGCTGCAGCAGAAACAGAGGTTCAAAAGGTCATTAATATTCTTCGAGATAAAGGCGTAACTGGATATGTCGCTCTGGACCTTGAATTAGAAAATGGTAAATCAACCGTATTATCTAAATCAGATATGACAATGGTAGCTAATTTATACATGGACAAACTGGCTGAGGCAGGATATAAACCTTGTTTGTATTGCTCAATAAGTTGGTTATTTGATAAGATGGTTTGCTCAGAGGTCAAATATCCTTTGTGGGTAGCCTATTATAATGATGGCGGATTTATAAGCAAAGAATTTCCTAATACTAAGTATGGGGATTTAATGAGAGGGATTAGAGACAAGATTGTTATGTGGCAATTTTCCTCTAAAGGTTCTGGAAGTACATATGGATCGGATAGCCAATATATTGACTTGAATCATTTGTACGGAGAATTTGCATCAAAGGTTGAAGTTGTAGAAACTCCACAGCCCATTACTCAACCTTCAACACCTGTTGCAAATACATACATAGTTCAAAAGGGAGATACGCTTTCTGGGATTGCAAAACGCAACGGAATATTACTTTCTTATTTATTGAGAGCTAACTCACAGATTTCTGATCCTAACTTGATTAGGGTAGGTCAGAGAATAAATATACCGCACTCGCAAAATACTGTTACAAATAATAACCGTATTGATGTTGGTAGTAGAGTGAAAATAAAAACAGGCTCAAAAACGTTTGAAGGTAAATCTATCGCTTCATTTGTATTTCAAAATACATATACTGTTGATCAAATCAAGGGAGACAGAGCCGTACTTGATTTAAAAGGTATATGCACACCTGTAAACATAAAGGACTTAGAGGTGGTATAAATGCTTGATTTTATTGTCCAATATTGGGCTGAATTTCTTTTGGGATTATTGTCCGGAGTTATAGTCGGAATTATAGCTCAGTTTAAGGCTATAAAAAAGGGAATGAAAGAGCTCTTAAAGGACAGGATTATACAATCATATAATAGCCATATAGAAAAAGGATACATTCCATTTAGACTTTCAAGGGCATAAATCGGCATATATCCTTTT
>CAYMZO010000093.1:0-5091 GCA_964394885.1 uncultured Eubacteriales bacterium
GTTTATATCATAGTAACTTGAAAAGAAAATAAATATATCAAACAAAGCACCTCTTTACAAAGGGGTGCTTTTAATTTACAAAAAATTAATAATTTTGCAGAAAAATGTTGATAATTTTATTTTCTTTTCAAGTTACTATGATATAAACGATTATTTTATCTCTGTCGCCGTTTAAATACATTAAAGCATTATCTGTGTACTTTCCACATCTGCCATCTTGGTAGTTATCCATTGTTACAAATAAAATCCGAATGTTTGTATATCCAGATTGTTGATAAGAAGTAATAATATCACTTCCACACAATTTTGCTTTAAAAGCCTCTGGTGATGGTGCTCCATAAGATGAGTTTGGAGTTATCCAATGACCGCTTTCAAGAGTGTAATCTGCTCTATATGTCATTCCCCTTGATTCAGCGTTTGTCTTACAATCACTTTCCATTGTTGAAATAGAACCCCAAGCATTCTTATAACCATAAGGGTTAGCTTGTGCGGTTGTTTGTGGTGCGGTTGTTTGTGGAGCTGTTATTGGTCTTGCTGTTGTTGTAGCTTTAGCAGTTGTAGCCTTTGTTTTAGTTGTCTGTGGAACTGTTGTTGTAGCTGTTGAGGTGTTAGCCTTAGTTGTAGAAGTAGCTTTAGTTGTTCCATCCTTCACTGATACAACTTCTGTTACTTTCTTTCCGTCTGCTGTTGTAACTTCTTTGCCGTCTTTATCAGTAACATTAACAACAGTAGTTTGTGCCTTTGCTGTTTTAGTTTGTTGTTCCTTATCACCACAAGCAGTAAGAGTAAAAAGCATTGTTGTAGCTAAAATTATACCGGTTATCAAATTAATAATTTTTTTCATATAGAACACCCCGTTATCTCTTTCTTTATCTTGTTACACACCTTTTAAACATAATTGCAATAGCTTTACAGTAAGAATTCTGTCTGTCATTACATAAACAGGAAAAATCACTAAGGCTTGTTGAACTTATTATATTTTTGCAAACAGGACAAACGTAAAACTTTATATTTTTAAAAATTCCGTTATCTATTGTGTTTGTTTCAAGCGAACCGTTTAATAATTTTTCAATGTTAACCCCTAAAACATCTGAAAGCTCAGACAATAGATTTACATCAGGACAGCCAAGTCCTCTTTCCCATTTAGAAACGGTTTTATCGCTTATGTTTAGCTTGTCTGCAATGTCTTTCTGAGTCATATTTTTTTCGCATCGTAATTTATAAATTAAAGCACCAATCTTTGTACAATCCATAAATATTACCCCTGATATAAATATAAACGTCGGGCTGTCAATGTTCAATAAACGCTCCGTTTAGTTTGACCAGAATTTTCGGTCAAGACTCCTGTACTGAATTGCCTCTGCAATGTGCTTTGTGTCTATATTCTCGCTGCTGTCTAAATCGGCTATTGTTCGGGCGATTTTAAGTACTTTATCGTATGCTCTTGCAGACAAACCGAGTTTTTCAAAAGCGTCTTTAAGAATTCTTTTTGCAACAGGAGTAAGCTTGCAGTACTGCCTTACCATACTTGAAGTCATTCGTGCATTACAGGTTATTCCTGTGCCTTCAAAGCGAATTCTTTGCAATTTTCGGGCCTCGTTAACCCTAAGCCTTATGTCTTCGCTTTTTTCTCCGTAAGCGTCCTCTGAAAGCTCTTCAAAATCAACAGGGGCAACTTCAATATGAATGTCAAGTCTGTCAAGCAGAGGTCCGGATACTCTTGAAAGGTATCTTGAGGCAGAACCTTTTGGGCAGGTGCAGGGCCTTGTCGGATGCCCGAAAAAGCCACACGGGCAAGGGTTCATTGCACATACAAGCATTACCGAGCAAGGATAAGAAAGAGTGCCTGCAGCTCTTGAAATGGTAATCGTTCCGTCCTCAATCGGTTGCCTTAAAGTTTCCATAGATGAACGACTGAATTCGGGCAACTCGTCCAAAAAAAGAACTCCGTTGTGTGCAAGAGATATTTCACCGGGCTTTGGAATTGTACCTCCACCGGAAAGACCGGCGGCAGAAACAGTGTGGTGTGGCGAACGAAAAGGTCTTTGCCGTATAAGAGAAACATCGCTTTTTAAAGCACCGGCAATTGAATATATTTCAGTTGTTTCAATTGACTCGTCAAAGCTCATCTCGGGCAAAATTGATGGCAATCGTTTGGCAAGCATACTTTTTCCTGAACCAGGAGGTCCAATCATCATAACGTTATGACCGCCGGCGGCTGCAACTTCAAGTGCACGCTTTGCCTCAAACTGACCTTTAACATCGCAAAAGTCGGGATATATAGTCTGCTCTGACGCCTCGTCAAAATCATTGCAATAACAAGCTTTAAGAGTGCTTTTACCGTTTAGATGGTCAAGCAACTCCTTGATATGCCTTACAGGATATACGTTTACACCGTCAACAACAGATGCCTCGGCTGTATTGTCGTATGGAATAAATATATTTGAAATGCCGGCGTTCTTAGCCTTTATAACCATAGGCAATACACCGTTTATATGACGTATCTCACCGCTCAATGACACTTCGCCGAGAAACGCACAGTCCTCTGTTTTACACTTTAACTGTTCAGAGGCAAGTAATAAAGCAATAAGTATAGGAAGGTCATAAATCGGACCCTCTTTCTTTTGGTCGGCAGGAGCAAGATTGACTGTTATACGACTTATAGGAAAATCAAGTCCGCAATTTTTAATGGCAGAACGAACCCGCTCTCGAGATTCAGAAACAGCAGAGTCAGGAAGACCTACCAAATCAAAACGTGGAAGCCCTGAGGACAAATCGGCTTCAACCTCTACCATAAAGGCATTCAAACCAAAAAGCCCCATACTGTAAACCTTAGAAAACAAAATCACCGCACTCCTTTCCTGTGAAAATTATACACGAATTTACCAAAATCTACAAGTTATAGTGGCTGCTTATTTAGCCCATGTTGTGTTTGACAAAATATAGACATAGCGGTATTATATTAGTTAATAATTTTTCACACTATTTTACAGATAATATATTGAATCCAATAATGGAAAAATGGAGGCAATTATGCAGAATATTAATGAGCTGTATAAGCTTTGGAAAGAAAAATGTACAGGAGATTTGGCTCTTGTTGATGAGCTAAAAGATATAGAGGGAAAAGACGACGAAATACTTGACCGCTTTTATAAAAACCTTGAGTTCGGCACAGCCGGACTTCGTGGAATTCTCGGAGCGGGAACAAACAGAATGAATATATATACGGTAGGTCAGGCTACTCAAGGATTGTGTAATTTTTTAAACGATACTTATAAAAATCCGAGCGTTGCAATAGCTTATGATTCAAGAAACAATTCAGAACTTTTTGCAAAATATGCAGCGGGAGTTTTTGCTGCAAACGGAATAAAGGTTCACTTTTATCCAAACCTTGTGCCTACACCTATGCTTTCTTTTGCAGTTAGAAAATTGAAATGTCAGTCAGGCATTATTATTACTGCAAGCCATAATCCGGCAGCATATAACGGATATAAATGCTATGACCCAAACGGATATCAGATGACTGATTCCGCTGCAAAGAAAACCTACGAATATATACAAAAGGTCGATATGTTTAACGACGTAAAGACAATGCGTTTTGAGGATGCTCTTGCAAGCGGTCAGGCAGACCTTGTAAAGGCAGAACTTATCGAGGAATATTATCAGCTTGTTCAGAGCAAAAATGTAAATCCACAGGCTTGCAAAGAAGCAGATATAAAGGTTATTTACACACCTCTTAACGGAGCCGGAAATGTTCCTGTAAGAGAAATTCTCGAAAGAATCGGAATAAAAGATGTTACAGTTGTTGCAGAACAAGAAATGCCTGATGGCAATTTCCCTACCTGTCCATACCCAAATCCTGAAATAAGGCAGGCGTTTGAGTGTGCATTGAAAGTGGCAGAGAATAATAAGGCTGACTTGCTTCTTGCAACTGACCCTGATTGCGACAGAATGGGAATTGCGGTTTATGACGGAAACGATTATAAGCTTATGACCGGCAACGAAGTTGGTGCAATGTTTACCCAGTATGTTCTTTCTCAATATAAAGAGCAGGGTAAAATGCCTGAAAATCCAATCGTTGTGAAGTCTGTTGTAACAACAAAGCTTATTGATAAAATAGCTTCAAGTTATGGTGCAAAGACAGCTAACCTTATGACAGGATTTAAATATATCGGTGAGCTTATTACAAAGCTTGAGGAAAAGGGCAAAGAAGACGATTTCGTAATCGGAATGGAAGAGAGCTACGGCTATCTTATCGGAACACACGCAAGGGACAAAGATGCTGTTGTAGCATCAATGCTTGTATGCGAAATGGCAGCCTACTATAAAACTCAGGGCAAAACGCTTATTGATGTTATGAATGAAATATATGATGAATACGGAATGTATCTTAACAGAGTTGAAAACTTTACCTTTGAGGGTGCATCCGGAATGCAGGCAATGGCTGATATAATGAGTTCTCTCAGAGAAAATCCGCCAAAGCAGATAGCGGGACTTGATGTCTTGACTGTTTCTGACTATAAGAGCAGTAAAAGTATTGATGTTAAAACAGGGGAAGAAACCGTAATAGATTTGCCAAGCTCAAATGTTTTACAGTATACCTTGCCTGATTCAAGCGAAGTTATTGTAAGGCCTTCAGGCACAGAACCAAAGATAAAAATATATATTACAGCTTGTGCAAAGTCGAGTGCAAAGGCAGAAAAGCTGTACGGCTCTTTGGCTTGTGATATGAAGCAAATAATGAAAATAAACTAAGTGTTAGATTGAGAGGTTATTGATATGTCTCCAAAAGGTACAAAGATATTTACAAGAGTAATGGCTGTTTTTTTAGCTTGTTTAATGCTGGGCGGAGTAATGCTCGCAGCGTTTCAGTCTTTTGCAATTGGTCCACAGTTTTTAACCCTTTCAATTCCTTTAACAGGCGATACAAATACAAAATATTGGATTATAGGAGTAGCTGTTGCCGCAGTTGTTCTTCTTGCGGGTGCAACAGTTTTGCCTAAGATGTTAAAAAAGAAATAATATAAAATTACTAAAAATGCTATAAAGAATTAAAGTCGAATATTGAAGAATTTTGTTATTTTTACAATA
>CAYMZO010000094.1:0-5044 GCA_964394885.1 uncultured Eubacteriales bacterium
TAGTAGATTTATTTTATTTTTGGTAAAAATAAAAAGCAGAAAAACAAAAGTAAAAAAATAAAACCCAAACCCTTGATTTATTTCAAGGGTTTTTAATTTTTCACATTTTTACATTTTTACTTTTTCAGTTATTTTAATTTAAAAAACAAGTCGTTTCAATAAACTTTATATTTTTAATTTTAAAAAAAGCAAACTATATCAAGCGTTATAATTTAACTTATAAAAAATATTTTTAAGTGGAATGGAAAATAAACTGCAATTTCAGCTATCGTTAAATTTAATTATCAATATCAATAAATAAAGACAAAAATAAAAAGCGATGCAAAAGCACCGCTTTTTTATTTGTAAAGTTTTTAATTTATAAAAATAAATTATGCTTTTATGCTATTTATGCCTTTGTAGATTCTTCAACAGCAACAGCACAAGCAACAGTTGCACCAACCATTGGATTGTTACCCATTCCGATAAGTCCCATCATCTCAACGTGAGCAGGAACAGAAGATGAGCCTGCAAACTGAGCATCACCGTGCATACGTCCCATTGAGTCTGTAAGACCATAAGAAGCAGGACCTGCAGCAACGTTATCCGGATGAAGAGTACGGCCTGTACCACCGCCGGAAGCAACTGAGAAATAGTTAACTCCGTTTTCCATAGCCCATTTTTTGTATGTGCCTGCAACAAGGTGCTGGAAACGAGTTGGGTTTGTTGAGTTACCTGTAATAGAAACGTCAACGCCCTCAAGCTTCATAATTGCAACGCCCTCAAGAACGTCGTTTGCACCATAGCAACGAACCTTTGCCTTTTCACCGTCTGAATATGCAGTTTCAGCAACTGTTGTAAGGTTAGCTGTTGCAAAATCATAATCAGTCTGAACATAGGTAAAGCCGTTGATACGAGAAATAATCATAGCAGCATCTTTGCCGAGTCCGTTAAGGATAACACGAAGAGGCTCTTTACGAACTTTGTTTGCAGTACGAGCAATACCGATTGCACCCTCAGCAGCTGCAAAAGATTCATGTCCTGCAAGGAAAGCAAAGCACTTTGTCTCTTCCTTAAGAAGCATTGAAGCAAGATTGCCGTGGCCAAGACCAACAACTCTCTGCTCTGCAACAGAACCGGGAACACAGAAAGCCTGAAGACCGATACCGATAGCGGCAGCAGCGTCAGCAGCATTTTTAATTCCTTGTTTAAGAGCAATAGCAACGCCAAGAGTATAAGCCCAAACAGCATTTTCAAATGCAATAGGCTGAACACCCTTAACAATTGTTTCAACATTTATACCATTGTCGAGGCAAAGCTGGTTTGCTGCTTCAAGGTCAGCTATGCCATATTTTTTAAGACATTCTTCAATTTTGGGCATTCTTCTTTCCTTGCCCTCAAACAAAACATTGTTAGACATACAGCTTCTCCTCCTTATTCAACACGTGGGTCAATATATTTTTTAGCATCGTCAAACCTGCCGTAATTACCGACATTGTTTTCATATGCTTCGTTTGGAGAAATACCCTTGCGGATATCTTCAAGCATTTTGCCAACACGAACGAACTCATAGCCGATAACCTGATTGTCATCGTCAAGACCCATACGAGTAACATAGCCTTCAGCCATTTCCATATAACGAACGCCCTTAGCCTTTGTGCTGAACATAGTACCAACCTGAGAACGAAGACCCTTGCCTAAATCCTCAAGACCTGCACCGATAACAAGTCCGTCTTCAGAGAAAGCAGACTGTGTACGACCGTAAACGAGCTGGAGGAAAATTTCTCTCATAGCAACATTTATAGCATCGCAAACAAGGTCAGTGTTAAGGCACTCAAGAAGAGTTTTGCCTGGAAGAATTTCAGCAGCCATAGCAGCAGAGTGAGTCATACCGGAGCAACCGATAGTCTCAACAAGAGCTTCTTCAACGATACCATTCTTTATGTTAAGCGTAAGTTTGCATGTACCCTGCTGAGGTGCACACCAACCTATACCGTGAGAAAGGCCGTGGATGTCTGTAATTTCTTTAGCTTTAACCCATCTTCCTTCTTCAGGAATAGGGGCTGGTCCGTGATTAGGTCCTTTTTTGACCACACACATTTTTTCAACTTCATGTGAATAATTCATATTTAAACTCCTTTCGGGATTGTTAACTTATTATAAAATTACTCTAAGATAAAGTCAAATGCTTTTATCTTATCGTCAACAAGTTCTAAGGTTCCAAGATAAAGACTTGCACCGGCTTTTGTGTATTGCTCGTCATTCTCTTTTCCGCAAAGCATTGCAAATGCAGCACCAATATCGTGAGGAATATCGCTTCCGCCTTTTCTTACACTAAGGTAGTAGAACGAAAACGAAGAACCGTTAAGTGCTGATTCATATAAATTGTTCGATTGCTTTAAAAGGGTTTCCTGCAATGCGTTAACAGCAATAGTTGAAAGCATATTTGCAGGTAAGTAATAGTTAAGAGCGGCTTCACAAGAAAATTGCATAAGTGCAAAGACCTGCTCTTTTGCCGAAGAATCTAAACCGTATGTTTTAAGGTGGGAGGACAAAAATTCGTCATCGGTTGCTATTTTTGCAAGCACCTTTCCAAGACTCTTTGCCTTTGTAGAATTACCGTTTTGCCTTTGCCGTCTGGTTTCTTCAACAACAGATAATATATCTTCTTTTTCATTGTCGTGATGATTTATTTCAAAAATTTTAACATCACTATCATCATTGTGTCCCATTTTAATCCTCCTTATTAGTATATTTTAATTATAAATGAAAACAATTATCAATGTAAACAGTTACACTAATAATAACAGATAAAATTAATTACATCATTACAGAAATTTAACCCCCATCATCAATATGGTGATGGAGGAAGAAAAGACATCAGTCTTTTTTAGCTGTTGCAGCGTTCTTTTTTTGAAGACGTCTCTGCTTAGCTTTATAGCCAAGAAGTGCATTTAAATTTTCGTCGGGAGTTGAGTATGAGCCGAGTTTTGTGATACGAGGGCCATACATTCCGTGAAAATCAGTGCCACCTGTCATAAGTAAAGAGTGTGCTTTGGCTATTTTAATAAGTCTTTCTGTTTCTTCCGGTGTGTTCTCAGGGTGCCATACCTCAACACCGTCAATGCCTGCTTCAATCAGTTCATCAAGCAACTCAAAGCTATCGTAAAAACCGGGGTGAGCCAAAACGGCAATTCCGCCGGAATCGTGGATTGCATCCAAAACCTCAAAAACATCCGGATATTTTGGGGTAACACTAATATTGTCTGGATTTTTTGAAGAGAAAAGTTCCTCGTACATATTACCGAAAATCTCGGTAGTAAATCCACTTTCCATAAGAGCGTGTAAAATATGTTGTTTGTAGATGTTCGTAGAGCCTGCTGCACATTTAAGAACAAACTCCGGGGTTATAGGATATTTTTGAGCAGTTTTAAGAACCATAAGTTGTCCTGCTTTACGTCTTGCAAGAGAATTACGTCTGCAAAGACCTTCAAGCCTGTCGGGATTTTCGCTAAGATAGCAAAGTAAATGAACCTTCCTGTTTCTCTTGGTATCAAAAGCAGAAAGCTCAACACCGGGGACAACGGTAACACCGTGCCTTTGTCCGATAATCTTTCCCCTGACAGTTGCAGCAAGGCAGTCGTGATCTGTTATGGCAATAGTATCAATTCCCATTTTGCTTGCAAGAATAATAAGGTCTTCAATACCAAGTGAGCCATCAGAAAGTCTTGTATGGCAATGTAAATCTGCCGACAAAAAAATCTCCTCCTATTAATTAATAGTGCAATTATTACATATTATTATACTATTTTTCTACTTGCAATGCAAGTTTAATTGTGATACAATTCTCATTTACTAAAGTATTTAGGCATTTTGAATATACATTTTTATATAATGGAAACGGAGGTTGTGCGAATGATAGAGAAAGTTTACGTTGGTCTTAGCGGTGGAGTGGATTCATCTGTTGCTGCATTGCTTTTAAAAGAGCAGGGTTACGATGTTGTTGGCATAAACCTTTTGTTAACTCCAAATGATGACCAAAAGGCAAGCAACGATGCCAAAAAAGTTGCAGATGCATTAAATATACCTTTTAAAATGGTAGATTTAAGAGATGAGTTTGATAAAAAGGTAATTGAATATTTTTCGCAAGAGTATTTGAATGCAAGGACACCCAACCCTTGTGTTGTTTGCAATGAAAACATAAAATTCGGAAAGCTTTTGGAAATTGCAAAGACCGATGGTGCAGATTATCTTGCGACAGGTCATTATGCCTGCATTGAAAAAGTTAATGGACGATATATGCTCAAAAGGAGCAACAGCAAGAAGGACCAGAGCTATTTTTTGCACAGATTGAGCCAAGAACAGCTCAGCAGAGTTATTTTTCCTGTTGATATGTCAAAGGAAGAGACAAGAAAAATTGCAAAGGAAAACAACATACCCGTTGCAAATAATCCCGACAGTCAGGAAATCTGCTTTGTAAAAGACGATGACTATGCAAAATTTATTACAGAGCGTACAGGCAAAGAGATAGTTTCGGGAGATTTTGTAGACCTAAACGGCAATGTTTTAGGAAAGCATAAGGGAATTATTCATTATACCGTTGGCCAAAGAAAAGGGCTTGGAGTAACCTTTGGGAAACCAATGTACGTTTTGTCGCTTGACCCCCAGTCAAACACCATAACACTCGGTGAAGAAGGTACTCAGATGAGCAGTTCGCTTGTTGCCGAAGATGTAAACTATATATCTGTTGAAGGACTTGATTGTCCGATAAGAGCAAGAATAAAAATCAGATGTCAGGCACAGCTTGTTGATGCAACGGTTATTCCGATTGACAATAAAACCGTAAAGGTTGAATTTGACAGTCCGCAAAGGGCAATTACTCCCGGTCAATGTGCAGTTTTTTATGACGAAAACGACTATGTAATAGGCGGAGGATTTATAAAATAATAAATAGCCTGTAAAAAAGTTAAAAGGCAAAAACAAAACTTCCATAATTTTCTTAAATTTATTATTACCACTAATTTTAATTTACATTCATATTTTTTAAGAATATAATTAAATCAAA
>CAYMZO010000095.1:0-4985 GCA_964394885.1 uncultured Eubacteriales bacterium
AAAAAAATTTCAGGGTCCTTTTGTTCGTCGTTGTTTAATTTTCAAGGTACTTTGTAAAACTTCCCGCTTGAATGCGGTAGGTTTTTATCATAACACACACGTTTCAATTTGTCAACACTTTTTTCGTGAATTGTCAACTTATTTTGTGCTTTTGTATGTGCATTGTGTCAAATTAGCTGAGCTATTTTTGGCACTCGTATATATTAGCACAGCACTATTAAGAAGTCAAGCATAAATTTTAGATTTTTTAAATTATTTCTCCTAATATAAAATTTCTAAATATATATTAATAGGTATTGATTTTTTTTTAATATTAAGTTATAATACAAAAGCTTGATATGCCGGTGTGATGGAATTGGCAGACGTGCTGGACTCAAAATCCAGTGGTAGCGATACCGTATCGGTTCGACCCCGATCACCGGCACCATTTTAAAAAGAACCTCAGCAAGTTGAAACGCTTGCCGAGGTTCTTTTTATTGCAACTTTTATCCGTCCTATTTAAATAGTATAAAATCAATTATGCTAAGACTAAAGCTCTTAAAGTTATTATCTATAACTTTAAGAGCTTTTATTATTTTTGTTTATAAGTTTCCAAGAAGTCTCCAAGTCTGTTCATTGCAGTGTCGAGCATTTCAACATTAGGAAGATATACTATTCTGAAATGGTCAGGTTCTTGCCAGTTAAATCCTCCGCCGTGAACCATAAGAACTTTCTTTTCTTTCAAGAAGTCTAAAACAAATTTTTCATCATCTTTAATATTAAACCTCTTAGCATCAATTTTAGGGAAAATGTAGAACGCAGCCTTTGGCTTTTGAACGGTTATTCCCGGAATATCTTTAAGCGCATTATATATAAACTCTCTCTGCTCATAAATTCTTCCGCCCGGCAAAATAAGATTATCAACGCTTTGATGCCCGCCGAGTGCAGTTTGAATTATATATTGTGCAGGAACGTTAGCACAAAGTCTCATTGATGACAATAAATTAATTCCCTCAACATACTCTTCATACCTTGACTTATTTCCGCTAAAGCACATCCATCCGCTTCTAAATCCTGCAACTCTATGTGATTTAGAAAGTCCGTTAAAGTTAACCATAAACATATCCGGTGCCAATGACGAAATAGGAATATGCTTTTCTCCATCCATAACAAGTCTATCATATATTTCATCTGCGAAAATAACAAGTTCATTATCTCTTGCGACTTGTATAATCTGCTCTAAAATTTCCTTTGGATACAATGCACCCGTAGGATTGTTAGGATTTATTACTACTATTCCCTTTGTTTTTGGCGTGATTTTTTTCTTTATATCATCAATATCAGGAAGCCATCCCGCCTGCTCATCACAAATATAATGCACAGGTGTTCCACCTGAAAGTTTTACAGCGGCAGTCCACAACGGATAATCAGGCGTAGGTACAAGCATCTCATCTCCATTGTTTAAAAATCCTTGCATAGACATCACAATGAGTTCGCTTACTCCGTTGCCTGTGTATATATCATTAATGCCTACATTGGGAATTTTTTTCAACTGGCAATATTGCATTATTGCTTTTCTTGCAGAAAAGATTCCTTTTGAATCAGAATACCCCTGCGCATTTCTTAAATTGTATATCATATCGTGTATTATTTCATCAGGTGCATCAAAATTAAAAGGAGCTGGATTTCCAATATTAAGCTTTAACACTTCTACTCCATTGGATATCATTTTATCCGCCTCGTCAAGCACCGGTCCTCTAACGTCATAACAAATTCCATCGAGTTTGTCTGGCTTTTGAAATTGTTTCATATCTTTCACCCTTTCAAAACTATTATTATATAAAATAAACGCCCTAAGTCAAAAGACTTAGGGCGAACTACTGTCCGTGTTACCACCTAAATTCAGAGCAAACTCTGCACTCATTGAATGTAAAACACATTCTTCTCTTTAACGGGAGATATCCGATGGCACATACTAACTTTTAAAAAGCTTTCCGACCACAGCTCAAGGACGGCTTCAGCAAATCTGTGTGAAGATTTTCACCAACCATCTTCTCTCTTAACCACAAAAGGTGCTTACTCTTTCCCTTCATTGCTTTTAAAATGTATATAAAATATATATCACTTTTATTACAGTATGTCAACAAAAAAGTTTAGATTTTTTTAACTGTGTGATATAGCCTAAGCTGAGATGTATTATTAGAATATTCTATCATCACATAATACTCAAGGTCATCTGTTCTTTTGGCATATTCGTTTCCACGCTTCGTAAACCTTTTGGAAATTAGTTTTTTGCTAAGATCATCAACTTCACGCTGACTAACATCATGATACCATAAGGTCATAGACGTAAAACCATCATCAGTTAAAGAACCTTTAATATCAGGTGCGTGTTCTTGAATTCCTCTACCTGTGTATGTAGGAAAATGAGAAAGTTCATTTACTGAATTAAGTAAGCCCATTTCATCTTTAAAGTCGTATGGAAACTTTTTATTTTCCCTGTTTTCAAGCTTACGTCTTTTTTTGTTTTCTATTATAGATTGTTCTATTAACGTTTCTACTTTTTGCATTATAAAATCGTCAGTAGTTTTAGGCTCTACTTTGTATTTCTTTAAAATTCCCTCCATAAAACAAATACACCTCCTCACAAAGAATATCATTTATATATGTCTAAAATACTTATTTGTGAATTGTAATATCAAAATAACATTAAAGAGTACCGAATATTCTGTCTCCTGCATCTCCAAGACCAGGAATAATATATGCGTGGTCATTTAGCTTTTCATCAAGAGCTGCACAATAAACGTCAACGTCCGGATGAGCCTTAGTAAGTGCATCTAATCCTTCCGGTGCTGCAATTATGCCCATAAATTTGATTGATTTTGGGTGAAACTCTTTTATCTGAGCAATAGCATCAGATGCTGAGCCACCGGTTGCAAGCATTGGGTCAAGAACAATAACTTCACGCTCTTCAATATCGTTCGGAAGCTTACAATAGTAGTTTACAGGCTTCAAAGTCTCAGGGTCTCTGTAAAGTCCAATATGTCCTACTTTTGCTGAAGGTACGAGTGTTAGAACGCCGTCAACCATACCGAGTCCTGCTCTAAGAATAGGAACAAATGCAAGCTTTTTACCTGAAATCACTTTTGTTTTTGCAACGGCAACAGGTGTTTCAATTTCAACCTCCTGTAATGGCAAATCTCTTGTTGCCTCATAGCACATAAGCATTGCAATTTCACCTACAAGTGTACGAAAATCCTTCGAGCCTGTATTTTTATCCCTTAAAAGTGTCAGCTTATGCTGAATAAGTGGATGATTAGTAATTGTTACGTTTCCCATTTTTTCTCCTCCAAATTAAGACTATTTATTGTGCTTTTCAATTTCTGAAATAAGGTCAAGTCTTTTTTGATGGCGACCGCCCTCATACTCAGTATTTATAAACAAATCAACAATTTCGGTAGCAAGACCTGCTCCTACCACTCTTCCACCTAAGCAAAGTACATTTGCATTGTTGTGAAGTCTTGTATATTTAGCACTGAAAGTGTCTGAGCAACAAGCCGCTCTAATGCCATTAAACTTATTTGCAGCAATTGACATTCCTATGCCTGTACCGCAGAAAAGCAAACCTTTATCACATTCTCCTGAAACAATGGCATCGCAAACTACTGTTGCAATTTCAGGATAATCTATTGATTGGCAAGTGTGCACGCCAAAATCTTTATATTCAATGTTATTTTTATCAAAGTGTTTTTTAATATTTTCTTTTAGTTCAAATCCACCGTGGTCGCAACCAAGAGCTATCATTTTGAATTTCCCATCCTTTTTTTTAGTTCTCTTTCTGCCTGAGGTGCTCTTAAGTATACAGGCAATATCTCATCGACAGAAATTGTAGGTTGTGTTTTAAGTTTTTCAATTGCACAAGCTGCAACGCTTGAAGCACGCTGAAATCTTAAATTTACCGGAGCAATAGATATATTATCAATTATACTCACCAGTTTATTATAACACAATTCGGCTCCATCGCCAACAAAAACTATTGGTAATTTGTAATTTTTTAAAGAATTTCCGAGTTCATCAATCATTTTTGCTTCATCAGGTGATAATCTTTCAATATTATCGCCTGATTTAAAGGTTGCACAATAAACTTGATTACACCTTGCATCCATAACAGAACAAACAATGCACTCTTTACCTAAAAGATTATATGCCATCGCTTCGAGTGATGAAACTCCAATGCAAGGCTTATCTTTTGCCAAAGCAAGTCCCTTTAATGCAGCTATGCCAATTCTAACTCCTGTAAAAGAACCAGGTCCTTCCGATATTGCAAATACATCAATAGAATCAAGATTAATATTTGCACATTCAAGAGAATTATTAATCATAGGTAAAAGTGTTTGACTATGTGTTAATCCTGTATTTGTAAAAAATTCGCAAAATAATTTTTGCTCATCTGCTATTGCAACACTTGCTGCAGTTGCCGAGCATTCAATTGACAAAACTCTCATCTATATTGTCCCCTGTTATTTTAATAATTCTATCATCATCGTTTTCGCCTTTGGAAATTTCAACAAATATACTTTTTTCAGGAAGAGCATTCTCGATATTCTCGCTCCATTCCACAGCAATTATACCATTCATTTCAAGATAATCAAAGAATCCTGTTGTATTCAAATCCTCCCAGGTGTTAACTCTATACATATCAAAATGAAACAGCGGAGGATTCCCACCATAATCGTGAACGATTGCAAAAGTAGGGCTACTGACATCCGCATCTATTGAAAGGCCTTTTGCAAGCCCTCTTACAAATGCAGTTTTTCCCATACCTAATCCGCCAAACAAAGCAATGACGCTACCCGGCTTAAGTTGCTTTGCAAGATTTTCTCCTATTTGAGATGTTTCAAGTGATGACTTTGACTTTTTAATTATCATAAAAATTCCCATTTCAAAAACAATTAAATTATGTTTATATATGATTTTCAAAGGTATTATAACACATAATTTTATAG
>CAYMZO010000096.1:0-2907 GCA_964394885.1 uncultured Eubacteriales bacterium
ATGTCAAGTGTCTGATCACACACTAACGCTTTATGAAATATGCCATTTTCGTCCTCAACTTCAACCATATCTCCAGCTTCAACCGCAGGATTTCCTCTCCACTTAACTTCACACGGCAAATATCTAACGCCAACAAGTCGGTTATAAATGTTTTGTACTTGATTTTCGGTTATGTAAGGATTTTCAAAATTAATGCCCGGACCTGTACCGACGGTAATAGGTTTTTCTTCAGTTCCACTCATTATTGATAAAATCTCAAGCTCTTCTCCGGAAACCCTTTTGAAACCGTTTTGATACTGTAAATTTCTTGTTATTCTAATCATTACTTCCACCTGCCACAAATATTAATGGAGACAAATTGATCTGTCGCAGTTAGCACTCCAGAATTCCAAACGCCAGAATCTATATAGCAAGTTACAGCTACCGCACTTGTCGGACATGCAAGAGATCCATATGCACGCCCAATTTTCCAGCTATTATTTGTTTGCGACACATTACACGAGTGGCACGATTTTAATTCAAAGGGTAGTACAATATTGTTATATGGTGAAACTGCTTGGTTATCATCTTTAGCAGCATTTATACTTCCAATTGTTGCATATAATTTGCAAATTCCGCTTTCGATTTTTTCATAGTACCAACCGCCTGACACACCACTTTCTACTATATAATCAGATATTCCATTAATCTTGTTTGATAATGTACCTATATGTTCATCAACAATATCCATATTTCCATTAATATCGGCAATGCTTACATTATCTGTAACCGCAGGCTTTACCAATTTTAAATTTGTTGTAGTTGTACTCATAAGTTGTTAACCTCTCTCTTTTCTCATTAATTCGCACCACTTAACATTGCTTACATCACACCAATTTTTATTGCTGTAATCGCTCCATAGCGTAGGCATTATGTTATAGCAAAAATCAAGCTCATTGTTTTTTGTTATATATGCATTAAGCCCTTGCAATCCTGCCATATATCCAATTGTTTGTGCCTCAGTACCCTCATATATTTTAGCTATTGGCGTCCCGAGCGTTTTTCCGATAAACGTTATGCCGTGCTGTGTACAAATGTCATTTATTATTGCAGTATCCGTTGTCGGTAATGTTACAGTTGGCTCATACTGGCCGTTAAGTTTTGACATTAAATCATAGGCTTTAACCTTTACAGTTACATTTCCGTTTTCAGAATTGACTGTTTCAGGATAATATACTCCATCTGAAACATATTCATAAGTATCGTTTTGAAGTTTTAGCCCGCTCTCAACCGTTATCGCCTCTTTTGAAAAGTTTACAAGCGTAGACGGAACATAGAATTCAAGTGTCAACTGCCTTGAGCAGGCACTTCCCATTGTTAAATTTTCGCTATCGCTATTAAACGTGTCAATTATTTCAAGCTTTTTAATGTTTGTAATTTCTATATTTCCTATTGTTATCTTGTTTGCAAATTTTCTTGTCCTTGCCGATATTGCATCTTTATAGCTATCTGACGTCGTTATCATTTACATCTCCACCCAATCCATTGTAAAGCCCTCATTAATCCAGGTCGTTTTGCTTGTAAACTCTTTTATATTTGTTGGACCTCCTGATGCACAGTAAAACCACTTGGTTTCAAACGCCCCTGTTGACGTGTCCGGATAGTAGCATTGAAACTCTTCGTGCTTTATTCTTGAAATAATTTCAGCAGTTGTTACATTATCCATTTCCGGAAACTCAATCGGAATCGTGTTTTTTAATGCGATTATATCTCGAAACATCCCTCCGTCATTATTGTTTCTGCCGTCGTTATCGCTATCGATTGCGTTAAACGGCGATCCAAACTTTACAGGCACAGGAAGAGAATACCACGGGTCTGTTGCAAGCCTTCTTATTTTCACAGGTATAAAATTATTTAAAACCACGTTGCTCATTGCATTCACCTCATACCTTTAATTTGCTTGTGCCCGTTCTTCGCACTTCGCCGTTATTGTAATCTACAACTGTTTCATATATTTGCTTGCCCTCTAAAACAACCGGTATTGTTATGCTTACTCGTCCATAGTTGCCACCGCTTAAAGCTGTTTTAAATGCCTGAATCATTGTTTCAAGCGGAGTTTCAATGTTAACTCCACGTTTTTGATCACCTAAAACAGCTAAGAATTCTGAATTTGGAGGAATGACTGCACCTGTTGCAAGCCGTGGCAATTTAACCTTATTAAAGTTAAAGCCAAAATTTTTACCTCCTATTCCAGGCACCCATTCCGGAACATCGAATTTAATTTTATTAAGACCTGCGACGATGAAGTTTATAGCACTTTCAAATATGATAATTATTCCGTTAATAATATTTTTAAATACATCTTTTATACTTGACCACGCCGCAGCCCATTCCCCGGTAAAAACATTTTTTATGAATGAAATAATTTCTGAAAACATTGATTTAATGTCTTGTACAAACGTGCTTTGTATTATTGGGTTTACTGCATTGAAAAAGGTCTCTTTAATAGAATTCCAAGTCTCTGTTGCTTTTGCCTTTACCTTGTCCCAATTCTTCCAAAGTAATACTCCAACTGCTATTAATGCACCAATTGCTAAAATTACTATTCCAATTGGCGACGTTAAAAAAGCTATTGTTGCACCAAACGCAGATGTCAGTGTCGTTGCAATTGCACATACAGCATTCCACGCAACTGTTGCAGCTGTCATCGCAGCTTGTGCAACTGCATCCGCTACTTTTGCTGTTGTTGCTTTAACCCACATTGCAACATTTTTGCCTAACTCAATTGTACTTTTTGCAATTGATGTAACAAAATCCTTTGCATACATAGCTTTTAGTGCAATTGTTTCTACTTTATCCGCTACTTTTGCCGCTGTTGCTTTAACCCACATTGCAACATTTTTGCCTAACTCAATTGTACTTTTTGCA
>CAYMZO010000096.1:3007-4967 GCA_964394885.1 uncultured Eubacteriales bacterium
CTTTGCATACATAGCTTTTAGTGCAATTGTTTCTACTTTATCCGCTACTTTTGCCACTGTTGCAGCCTTTAGTGCTGTAGCCATACTTAAAAGTGCAGTTACTATTCCTCCAGACATCTGAATAAATGATAATAATTCTGTACCCTTCCATGCAAGGAAAAATGCGGCAACTGTTATTGTCATACTTCTTACTGTTTTTTGATTATCATTAATCCAGTTGCTTATATTTTCAAGCTTTTCTGCTATCCATTGCAACACATCAACAATTATTCCTCCGGTCCACTTTGCTATTGGTTTTAAAAATTTGTCCCAAAACCAGACCCCCAATGGCTTAAATGCATTTATCAAACTGTTTAGCACCATCAAACAACCGCTTAAAACATCAAGAAATGCTGGCAATGCATCCTCAATTGTCCATGTTGCCAACGGTATGAATACATTGTCATATGCCCATTTTAGACCTTTAAACAAATTTTCCTTTAAGGGTTCCATTGCAGTTTTTAGTTTATCAAGTGAATTGTTAAGATTGTCAAAACTTATATCTTTTAATGGCTCAAATGCTTTTTTGATTTTATTTGCCAATGATGATGCACTCTCGTCTATTTCTGTTGTTGTAAACATTGTTGATACAGATTCGCCGGGATTGGATTTTTCGGTATTGCTACTGCTTTCATTCTTGCTCAACACGTTGACTGTATCAAATGATGCAAGACTCTTTTTTGCTTTATCTGCCGACTTTGATGTTTTATTAAGGCTCTCTGAATAATTTTTATTTACCTTTACAGCCGTTGTTACCTTGTGTGATGTGCCAAGCAGTGCAGCTGTAAATTGAGCAACCCAGTTTAATGCAGATGCTAATTTATCAATAAGTATTTGCAAATACGGTGAAGCAAACTCAATTATCGGGGCGAATGCAGTTGTCAGAGAATTTTTAAGATATGCAAGGCTCGAAACAAGTCCGGATATTGCTTTATTATACGAGTCACTGTATTGAGTCAAATTGTTCATTCCGTCTTTTATACTCTTGATTGCAGAAAATAAAACAGAAAACAGAAGCATTTGACCAAGCATCATTTTTAATTGTCTGCCCATTCTTGAATATTGTTTCCCTGAATTTTCAGCTGCTTTCCCGCTCTTTTTTTCTTTATAAGCTGTCTCATCAAGCTTTGCATTATATGCATCAAGTTTGGTTATAAGCTTTTGAATTTTAAGCTCTTTATTCTTATATGCATTTGTACTCTTTGGGTCTATGTATGCCTCATTAAGCTTTACTTCTTTTAGCTTGTTTTCATAGCCTGTTAACGATACGTCAGCTAAGTTTATGTCATTAGTAAGCTTTTTCCATTTTGAATTGTTGTCAAAGATAGTTTGATAATCATTCCCATTCATTTGAAGCCCCTGAGGCATATCTGATTTTAATTGATTTTCTAATGCTTCCCGTTGGTCGAGTAAACTAAGCATTTTCTTTTCTGCCTTTTGAGCATCCTTTTCCATCTTTTCAAATAAATCAGACTTAATCGGTGTTCCTGCCAGCTCTGCCAGTTCCTGTTGAAGCTTTTCAATTTCCGTTTCAGTTATTGATATTTTTCCTTTTAGGTCTATAAGCTTGCTTGAAGGAGCATTAAATGCACTTGCCATAACACTTCCGAGTTTTTGAGTTGATGACTTAAATTCCTCTGCCTGACTTTTCAATGTACTTGTAGTTTCTTTTTTTAACGAAGCCACATCTTTTTTAAAGCCACTTTTGTCAACCTTAGAATCAAAAATCAAACTTCCCGCTATGTCCGTTGCCATATTATCACCTTCTTATATTGATTTTTATAAACGTTCTTAAGACTCGTCATATAATAGAGAATTTCATTTTACTGTCCGATTATTGGTACAGCAACCTTGTTGTTATTTACTTATTTTTTCTTGTGGTTTGAGATAGAGTGTTATTAGTCCCTCAATCAAATATTCT
>CAYMZO010000097.1:0-4945 GCA_964394885.1 uncultured Eubacteriales bacterium
GAGTTGAAGATATGGATATGGTAGGCAGAATTGATACAGGCGATGTTGAACTTTTGGCATGTATACCTTCAGATAAGAACCTTTCTATGTTTGACTTTGAGGGCAAGAATATTATGGGATTGCCAAGCGATTCAAATATAGTTAAGGGTATTAAAGAGGCAATGCAAAAGTTTGGCATTATTGATTAAATTAGCTTGTTAGGAGGATTCTAATGAAAGATTTAAAGCATATGATCTATTTTGAGAAGTTGCTTGAAGACGCAAATAATGACCTTGTAAGGCAGGCACAGTCTGAAGGAAAAATTGCGGTTGGATATACTTGTTTCCACGTTCCGGAAGCCCTTCTCAATTTAGATAACTGTTTTTCAGTAAGACTCAGAGCACCTAATATGGGCTCAACAGAAATTGCTACATATTATCTTGCAAGTAGTGCTTGCGAATATGCAAGAGCAATACTCGAAAGAGCAGTTGAGGGTGGATATCAGTTCCTTGACGCTATTGCAGGTGTTGATATTTGTGAGTGTATGAACCGTTGCTTGGAAAATATGGAGTTGCTTCAGACCCAGGGCAAGGGTAAGGAAAAATTCTTTATAAGCAACATCGACGTTCCGGGTAAAGATGAGGAGATAACTGTTGAGCATATTGTTGAGCAGATTAATCGTAAGATTTTACAGCCACTTCACGATAATTATGGTGTAGATATTTCAGATAAGGCAATAAGAAAATCTGTTGAAGAGCACAACGAGATATGCAGACTTGTAACCGAGCTTGGTGAATTCAGAAAGCTTGATAATCCAACAATTACAGGTGCAGAATTCCATAAGATTGTTCTTGCAACTTATGTATGTCCAAAGTACCTTATTGTTGATAAGCTCCGTGAAACACTCGAAGAAGTTAAGACACGTAAACCTGATGCAAAGAAGAATTTCCGTGCAAAGGTTGTTGTTGTCGGTGGCGAAATAGATGACCCTGAAATGATTGAGCTTATTGAAGATAACGGTGCTCTTGTAGTTGCAGACCGTTTCTGCTATGGCTCTATTCCTGGACGTCAGGAAGTTATTCTTAATGATGATGAGGATGCACTTACTCAAGTTGTTCGTATAAATGTTAAACAAACATCTTGTCCTCGTTATGTAAATCCTGAAAAGATTAAATATAGACAAGACCAGGCAGCACAGCTTGTAAAAGACTATAATGCCGATGGTATTATCTACGAACAAATGAAATTCTGCTCATACTGGTCATTTGAAAGAACTTTCCAAAGCCACGTCTTGGTTCAAGATTATGGTATCCCAACTCTTTCTATTGACAGACCATATAGAGCCGGTTCAAGCGGACAGCTTCGTACAAGAGTTCAGGCTTTTGTTGAAAGTCTTGAAATCAAGAAGATTAAGGCAAGTAGGGAGGCTAAATAATGGACTTTATGAAGAAATTTGAAACACTAAAAGAAAAAGCCCCTGAAATTATTGAACAGGTAAAGCACTATACAAAGCCAAGAATAAAACTTCATATTGAAGGAAAAGGCGACTACTATACAGAGGGCTATCGTTCATTCAATCAACGTGAATGGAAAGGCGTAAAAGATACAGCTTATGATTTTGCATCATGGCTTAAGATGTATGGTTATATGGGAGCAAAACTCGGTAAGCACCCTGTTGCTTTAGTAAGGTCTTTTGGTCGTTATCCATGGATGGCATCATATCTTACAGTTGCCAATATGCTTGACCGTCATAAGCTGGGACTTCGTGGAAATCAATTAAGATATACACAGGAACAGTTCTATGGTGTTGTACATAACTCAGTTGAAGTTATTGCTAAAATTCTTGAAAGAGATGAAAATCTTCAAAATCCAAACAATAAAAAAGCAGCTGAATTAAGAGCTAAAACTGTTATGTTTGATGAGATGACTCCGTCCATAATTATGGCAGGTTTCCCAACACTTGATTGGATTGATATTGCAATGTCTCCTGTTTGCCTTCCTGGTGAAGTTGACCAGTATGCAAACGTTTATTATGTTGATGCTTCAGAGCGTATGGGAATGGCAGCAGACGTTTGTCCGCTTCCATCAGCAGAGGTTGGTTGTGCAATTGTTGATGACTATCCAAGAGTAGGTAGCTCATTCCTAACAAGCTCAATGCCTTGTGATGGTTCGCTCGGAGCAGCTCTGTTTATGGATAGATACTTTAAAGATATTCCAAGCTATACTCTTACACCACCACAGCGTTTCAATGAGCCTGAAACTAACGATTATGCTGTTAAGGACCTTAAAAACTGCATTAAGTTTATAGAGGATACTTACAATGTAAAATGGGATTGGAATGCTTTCTGGAAGAAGGCAGAAGAGTATAACTTAACAACACAGTGTATGCTCGACAAATGGGATATTAACTGTACCCCTTATCCTCAGGTAGTTGGAAGTGCTCTTTCACTTCAACGTGAATATGAGTTCCAAACAGCAGCTTGCCTTGACCCGTTTATGACAAAACAGGATAAAAAAGTTACCGATATGATGCTTAAGGGCTATGAGCAAGATAAGCTTACAAACACAAAAGACTATAAGTATCGTGCCATTGTTTGGTGCTGTCCTGCTCACTATTATACACATTTTACAACCTGGGCAGAGCAGACATGGGGAATAAAAACCCTTGTAGATATGGAGAGTATGCTAAGCTACCATTTCTATCATATTGGAAACGAAGAGGAAGCTCTTGTTGATATGGCTAAAGCTTACGAACGTATGATGATGCGTTCACACTCAAACGGCGGTTATATAAATGCTCTTGATGAGTGCTGGAAGATGTGTGAAAAGTTTAATGCCAATATAGTAATTATGTATGATCACGTTTCATGTAAAAACTTTGGTGGACTTCATGGATTATTTGAAGACCAGGCAAGAGAAAGAGGAATACATCTTATTTGGGTACAACACGACCTTATGGACCCACGTACTGTTTCAAGAAAGGCAATGCGTGATTCTGTAAACAAATATATGTCAACAGTATTCAGAGAAAATCCTCTTGATGAAACTTATATTGATTACAGTGATGAGATTACCTGGTAAAGAATATTAAAAAGGAGTGCATATTTTATGAAATATTTTGGCGGATGCGACGTTGGTTCTACATATACAAAAACTGTTATCATTGACGAAAGCGGAAAAATGATAGCAAATAATACAATCAGAAGTAAAATAAACAGTGAAGAGAGTGCAAAGGCTGGCTTGGAAAAGGCAATTGCCGATGCAGGACTCAGCAAGATTAGCGACCTCAGCTACCTTATCGGAACAGGATACGGACGTAATAAGGTTCCTCAGGCAGACGAAAATATCAGTGAGATTAGCTGCCATGCTATGGGCGTACATATTACAGACCCAAAGGTTAAGGCAATTATTGATATCGGTGGTCAGGACGTTAAGGGTATTGCAATTGATACAGACGGAACAGTTAAAAACTTTGCAATGAATGATAAATGTGCTGCCGGTACAGGAAGATTCTTTGAGTCGATGGCAAATGCTTTTGAATGCTCACTTGATGAGTTTTCACAGCTTAGTTTAACTGCAAAGAATATAATTCCAATAACAGCTCAGTGTACTGTTTTTGCAGAGTCAGAGGTAATTACATTGGTTGGAGAAGGCAAGCCTCGTAATGAAATAGCTGCCGGAATTCAGCAGGCTGTTGCAAAGAGATGCTTTGTTATGGCAAAGAAGGCAGGAGCTACTGATTCAATCACATTGACAGGTGGATGTGCAAAGAATACAGGACTTAAAGAAGCTATTGAAAGAGTATTGCATATTAATGTTGTTGAGCTTAAAACAGACCCACAGCTTATGGGTGCTCTTGGTGCTGCTGAGTATGCTCGTCAAAAGGGACTAAATATTCAATAAGTAAAAGGGAGTATTGAGATGAAAAAAGCTTGTAAATTTTTAACTAAAACAATTGTAGCTTTAGTTTCTGCAATTGGTGTTCTGTTTGCAGTTTATATGACTAACGCCGACTCAAAGCTTGTAGAAGTTGTTTATGACTTGTTGTTAAAATATCATACCGGCAAAAAAGTTGAGGATAAGATATAATATATGCAGGTATATAACAAAGTAATTTCGGAAACTACAAAGTTGTTGTCGGTGTATAACGCTCGTACTCTTGAAGTAGGTGCAAAAAATAACTGGAAAATGCTGAATGAGAATGAATTTCTCCTTAGAAGAGATGTCGCTTTTGAGCTGGGTATAAGAACAAAACCCTCTACGTGTTATAACGTGGTAACAAGCGACGATGAATTGGTTGGAGAAGATAAAATTCTTCTTATCGGTCCTGATATTCCTGAAATAAAGGAAGATGTTCCTTTTACAAGAATTACTTTTTTGAATGTAGATAATGTTGAAAATCCTGACAAGGCTTATCAAGGTATAAAAAAGCTTGAGTTTGCTCGTTTTAAAATCATACCTGAGGGATATATGGTTCTTTCTTCAAGTATGGATAATAAAGAACAGGTCAGAGTAAGTAAACAGGCGGTTCAAAATGGTCTTGACTTTACAACGATTGGCAATATCATCATTGATAAATATAAAAATGATTTTAATGCTAATTATGCTCAGGTAATATTTATCACGGAAGAAATACCTGAGATAAATGAGCTTGTAGAACAGGGCAAAAAAGTAGATGAGATTACAAATGCGTTTGACCATATCTTAAAAAATGTAATTCTTGATTGTGATTTGTGTCCGCTTCATGCGATTTGTGATGATGTCGAGGAGCTTCGAAAGATTCACTTTGATGTTAATAATCAATAAAATGTAAATGAAAAACAGCAGTGATAAAGCTTTATCGCTGCTGTTTTTTATATATAAATCTTATAATTTATATGGTAAGTCCTCATAACGTACAAGTTAAATATCATAAAGTTTATCAAAAGGTCTTCAAAAAGAAATTAAGGAGCGAAATATATGGAGT
>CAYMZO010000098.1:0-4908 GCA_964394885.1 uncultured Eubacteriales bacterium
AAGCAAGCAGGCAAAAACCCAAAAATAGAAAAAGGAAAAAGCTTTAAAAAGCTTTAGTTTATAACAAAACCTCCACAATAATGTGGAGGTTTTGTTAATTTTAAATTGAATTTTACAGCTGAGATATATGCTCAAACACCTTGTCAGTACTCCAAAAGTACATATCGTACTTAAATCGTTCTTTAAATCCGCTTCGTTCCATCATCTGCATAACATCGGGCTGAACGCAGGAAAAGTAAACCATTTTACCCTGAGAAATCATTTTTTCACAGTATTCCTTTAGTGCCTCAATTCCCGAAATATCGGCTATGGTTACGCCTCTCATTGAAAATACAACATTGTAGTTTTCACCCAGTGCAGTAATTTTTTCTTCAAGCTTTGAACTTGTTCCAAAATAAAGCGGACCGGAAATATATACAACACAGGTGTGCTCAAGCTTGCTTCTGTCAACACAGCTTTCGTCAAGCCTTTGAGGGTCTACTTCCGAAACGGATATCTGCATATCGGAAACCTTTATAATAAACGTTACGACAGAGAAAATAACTCCGATAACAATGGCTATTGTCAAATCGAAAACCACGGTTGAAATCATCGTGATAAGGAATTGAAAAATTGCTGTCTTTATTTTTTTGCTGAAGATAGATTTTATGGCTGACCACTCATTCATTCTCCAAGCTGTTACGATAAGAACGCCTGCGAGTGCAGAAAGAGGAATTTTAGACATTACTCCTCCGAGTGCAAACATTGAAAGCAAAAGAACTGCCGAATGAATTATCGAAACAAGTCTTGTTTGCCCTCCGGATTTAATTGCAACGCTCGTTCTTGCTATTGCTGCCGTTGCAGGAACACCGCCGAAAACAGGTATTACCATATTTCCGATTCCCTGTGCAACAAGCTCTACGTCTGCATTTAATTTTTCGCTTTTCATTCGTCCTGCCGACGCACCGCAAAGCAAAGATTCGATAAGCCCAAGTGCTGCAATTGATATTGCGGGCATTATAAATGTATATATGTTTGACATTGAAAACTGTGAAAAATCCAGCCTGTCTTCAAGTATAAGTGTCTTTGGTATGGCTCCAACCTGTGCAACGTCAAGCTTTAATATTGCTGTTGCAGTGGTTGCGATAATTATTGCAACAAGAGATGACGGACAATACTGGTTTAGCTTTTTTGGATATAAAAACATAAATAAAATTACTGCGATACCTATAATAAATGCAACTTTATCAAAGCTTTGTTCAAGCACAAAGTAGCTTTTTAGTTTGTCGATTGTTGTTAATCCTTCGCTTGTAAAGCCCGTAAGATTGTTTATCTGTCCCAAAGCGATAATTATTGCTATTCCGCTTGTAAAGCCCGTTATTACAGGCATCGGAAGATATGAAACAAGTCCTCCAAGATGCAGAAATCCTGCCAAGACCAAGATAATTCCTGCCATAAAGCTTGCAATAAACACGCCTTGCAAGCCGTGCTGTGCAACAAGTGAAACCAAAATTGCGGTCATTGCACCGGTAGGTCCGCTTATCTGATAAGATGCACCTGAAAATCCACCTATAAGTACACCTGCGATAATTGCCGTTACAAGACCTGCCGCTGCTGTTGCCGCCGAGCTTACTCCAAATGCAAGAGCAAGTGGAAGCGCAACTGCCGCTACCGTTACTCCCGCAAGCAAATCTTTTCCAAACTTTTTAGCATTATAACCCTTAAATTCTTTCTTTACCGTTTGCTGAAAATCCTTAATTAGCACTGTTAAACTCCTTTTTCTTAAAATACACACGGTTTAATATTATACTATCAGTTGTTTATATGGTCAAGGAAAAAATGTAAAATGAACATTTCATATTAAAAACGGCAAACTTTTTCTACGCTTTGTATTAACTGAATATATGTATTTAATTAAGCAGAAAAAACAAAAAACTGCCATAAAAATTATGACAGCTTTACAAGAATTATTTTGTTGTTTGAGCCGATATTTATTAAGCGGTAGATACCGTGCCACATTACGACCAATATTTATTTTATCTGCGTATTGCGTACAAATCGAATAACGCAAAAGATTTGAAAATTCCTTTATTCAGTGGCAATCAAGCCAAAAACCTAAAGCTTAAAATTGCTTGAAGAACATTTTAAAATAAAGCTAAAAGATTACATTGAAAATTTTTAATATATTTCCTTTAACTCATCGTTAAGCCTAACTGTTCCGCTTTTTATTATTTTTGCAAAGGCAGAGCCTTTTGGAAGTTTACAAGGATTGCCTGAAGCGACAAGAGGACACTCGGGATAGCACTTTTTTCCCTTTTGGATTATTTCAATTTCTGCTGTTCCAACAGAGAACTTTTGACCTATTTCAAGGGCTATGTAATCCAATCCCGTTGTTAAAAAATTACCTGTAAACTTTTTGGTGCAAAGCCCGTCAAGCTTTGAAACAGAGCTTGCAACGTCTGTATCGAGCATACAAATCTGCCTGTCAGACTTGCCTGCGAATTTGTCTCCGACAATTCCAAATCCCTCTTTTAATTCCATTCCCTGAGGAAAATCAAATCCATTGTCAACTGATAAAGTTAGCTTTTCAACAGCTTTCATAGCTCATCCTCCGTAATTAAAATGGTATGTTTTCATTATACATTATATTGTTTTAATATGCAATAAGAGCAATATGCTTTAACTGAATTGAGATGTTTGTCTGCAAAATAAAAGCAGAGATTTTTTAAAAGTAAAACCTCTGCTTTTGAATTTATAATTTTTAATTTTTATAGGCTATGCCGCATCTTTTTGAGTTTGTGTTTCGCTTGATTTTCCGGACACGGAATTGTTGTATTCCTCTATGCCGCTTGCAACAAGCTTGTTTGTACGCTCAAATGATTTTTTTGCACTCTGTGCAGTTTCGGCAGTTAATCCAAGATTATCCGTTGAATTCATAATGTTGTTCAGAGGTATAATCTGGTGTATATTTTTTGTGCCTATTTTTGCAATGTTTACCCAAGTTGGAATGTAGTCGATTTTTTCAAGCGTAACATTTCCGCTTTTATCTTTTTTAAAGGTTGTAAGGAACATTATTCCGTCCTCTGTATGGCCTGTTTTTAAATCCATAAGAGATATACGCTGGTTTGAAAGTGCATTTCCCGAAGAGTAAAGGCAAACCATTTTGTTTCCTGTGGATTGGCTTGTTATTGTTTCAACAGGCTGAATAACGTGTGGATGTCCGCCAACCAAAACGTTTACACCCAAATCGCACATCTTTTTTGCAATGGTTTTTTGATAATCGTTCGGGGTGGTCTGATACTCTGTTCCCCAGTGAATATACATCATTACAACTTCTGCACCGTCTTTTTTCATCTCGTCTATCTTTGTTTTTGCCTCGGCATAAAAGCTGTCTAATTTATCGTAATTAAATGAATTTACAAGCCCTCCTGCCTCTGCGGTCAAAAAGTTTCCGTTCAGTGCTTTTCTGCCCTGAGAGTCGGAAGGTGTTTCGTAGGTGTAATTTAAAAATCCGAATTTTATTCCGTTTACCTCTTTAACAGCATAGGACTTTTGAGTGTCGTCGCTCCTTGTTCCCGTAGAAAGAAGTCCCTTTTCCTGTATAACCTGAGGAGTTCTTCTAAGACCTAATTCCTGCGAATCGTAGGAGTGGTTGTTAGCGGTTACAAGCATATCAAATCCTGCTGATTTAAGTGCATCTGCAAGCGAATCTGGAGTGTTGAACAACGGAAAGCTTGAATATTTTTTCTGTGTTCCGCCAAATGTAACCTCAAGATTGCACACTGCAAAATCTGCACCGCTTACTATATCTTTTACATATTGAAAGCTCTTTGTAAAATCATACTGTCCATTACCCTGATTTGCACCGTCAAGCAACGACTGATGTATAAGTATATCTCCTGTGCTTAAAATTGTTGCACTGGTTTCACTGCTCGAGGGCTTGATGCTCTCGTTCTTTTTTGTCGTTTCACTGCTTTGAGTTGTCTTTTTAGGGTCTTTGTCAGAATTATCATTGCCTTTTACAACAGCATAGGCGATGGAACAGGCAAGAATTATTAAAACAAGAATTGCCAAAGTGATGTATCGTCCCACATAAGACTTCTTTTTTAAATTGCTGTTGTATTTTTGTTTTTTTGACTTTGAGTGGTGATTTTTCGCAGGTTTTTGTGCAGATTTTTGCACAGGTCTTTGAGAAGGCCTTTGAGGTGGTCTGCCATTTGAATTGTTTGCCATTCTGTTTTGATTTTTTCCGTTATTTTCGTTGTTTTGGTTATTATTTTTATTATCCATTTTTATTCATCCTAATATTATAAAAATTTTCGCTTATTTTTAATTATTGAAGAAAACTTTTAGAAATTTTTAAAAGCTTAGAAAGAGCTTCTTTCTTTACCAAATCAAGCTCATCTCTTCTGACTTCAACAAGCTCTGCCACAACTTCACTTACGTCGGTTATTCCATTTAATGCAAGTGCACCTTTGAGCCACGATACTCCGAAATATGAATCGTTTTGAACATATTCACCGCCACAGGATGCAATTATCAACGCTTTCTTGCCTTTTAAAAGTCCTTCGTGTCCCATTTCGGTATATCTGAAAGTAACACCGGTTCTGCAAACGCAAAGCATATAATTCACAATCGACGGAGGACACATCAAGTTCCAGTTTGGCATTGCAAAAACAATTCGGTCTGCATTTACAAACTGGTTTAACAGCTCTTCGTAAAACTCACTTTCCTCTGAAGACGGTTCATCCGGTGTGTCGAATTTATTTAGCAATTTTTCGTCGTAAACAGGGAAATCAATTGAAGATATATCAAAAAATTCGATGTCGTCTGAACCAAGCATATTTGCAAACTCTGCGGCTAAAAATGTACTTACAGAGTCCCTTCTCGGGCTGGATGTTATAACGAGTACTTTAGACATAAGCAACC
>CAYMZO010000099.1:0-3723 GCA_964394885.1 uncultured Eubacteriales bacterium
GTGAAATTAATTTCATCACCCTCGTTAATTCTCTTTTTAATTTTTTGCAAAACAAAAAGCTGACTTTAAAAGTCAGCTTAGCATTTACAGTGTTTTAGTTTTATATAAACAACATTGTT
Organism: uncultured Eubacteriales bacterium; assembly: GCA_964394885.1. Taxonomy (GTDB): domain Bacteria; phylum Bacillota; class Clostridia; order Oscillospirales; family Acutalibacteraceae; genus RZYX01. Next base: position 120 of record CAYMZO010000099.1, read on the forward strand.
GCCGGAGTTACGTCATCAAAAAGAACGGCGATAACTGCTGTTACTGCAAACATACCTGCCACTATTGCCCTTGAAACCACTGTTGCTCTGTTATTGTTAATATACTCTCTCATATTATCGCCTCCAAAATATTTTACGTTTAAGTACATATTTATTATAGCCTTAAAACACCTTTAAATAAACAAAAATGCGGTTACAGATAATTACAGTTTTGTAAGCTTTTCAGGCTTAATTATTACAATTTGTAACAACACTATTTCCCTTGTAACTACGTTGAAACATATCTGTTGAAAAAGCGGTTGAAGATGTTTAAAGTTGCTAATATACTGCATATATTCTTAGTTTTCGACATAAAAATGCCACTTGAAGTTTATTGCTTTAAGTGGCACTTTTGTTGATTATTTGTCAATTGGAAATTTAATTGTCGCTTTAAACAGGTCTCCGTCAAGCTCAATATTAAACTCTCCGTCTTGAAGTTTTACAAGATTGTCTGCAATTGAAAGGCCAAGTCCGCTTCCTTCACTTGTTCTTGCAGAATCACCTCTTACAAACCTTTGCATAAGTTGCTCCGCAGATACGTTAAGCTCATCTTTTGAAATGTTTTTTATTGAAAAATATCCAAAGCTGTCTTCCGTTCCAACATCAACATACACTCTTGTTCCCGGCATTGCATACTTTCTTACATTGCTAAACAAATTTTCAATTGCCCTATATGCCTTTTGACTGTCAGCCTTTACAATAGGTGGGTTTTCCGGAGTCGTTACTCTGAGTTCTATTCCAAGCTTTTGAAGTTCTTCCTCATTTTCTCCTGCAAGCTGCCCTGCAAGCTCGTTAAGGTTCACCTTTGTAATGTTCATCTGAATGTTTCCGGTTGAAACTTTAGACGCCTCTACAAGGTCCTCTATAAGCTTTTTCAAACGCTCTGATTTTTCTTCAAGTATTGTAATATAGCTCTTTGCGGCTTCATCTTCAATCTCACAGCGTTTAAGCAAATCCACATAGCTGACTATTGAAGTCAACGGAGTTTTAAGGTCGTGGGATACGTTTGTAATAAGCTCCGCCTTCATTCTCTCTCCCTTTACCGCTTCATCAACTGCTATTTTTATGCCCTCACGAAGATTTAAGATGTGAGTTGCAAAGTCTCTCAAATACATTGGCATCTGATAAATATTAAGGTCAAAATCAAACTTTCCGTTTTCTGCCTGTATAAGTGCCTCCATCATATCGTCAAGTGCTTTTATTGTACTCTTTGCCGTAACAATAAGAGAGATGTTTATTGCAATCATTATCAAGCCCATCAAAAACGCCAATACGCCGTGATAGCTACTCATAAATGAGCCCATTAAAAATGCCAACAACACATTTGCACCGGCATAACAGCATACTATTTTTATCATTCTTGTTCTAAGGTTTTTGGTCTTTTGGAATGTAAACACTTCTTTAAGAAAATTCCAAAGTTTTTTAAATCCTTTTCCGAGACGTTTTGCATTTTTCACAAACAGAACATATATAAATGTGTGTTTCCAATAGGTGGAGGTTCGAACGCTTCTTACAACCGACATCAGCCATTCTGAAAATACTGCAACCACAGCCGAACCTATTAATGCACATAGTGCAACTCCTAATTTGTAGTTGCTACTATATTGCTCATAAGAAAAGAACTCGCTGTATGTTACTGCTAAAAGCGCTATTCCTCCGACTGCTAATCCACCTGAAATTATAAAGTGTAAATCGTTGTATATCTTATCTATCTTAGCTTTTTTTGTCTTGCCTTCTTCGTCCAGCTTACCTGCTGACATTCCAAGCAAAACAAGAGTTAAAACTGTTAAAACAAAGAACACAATAAAGTTGGTTCGCATTGGCTCAGCTTTTTCAAGCCTTTCGTTATACTCCTGTTGCATATCATAATAAGCATCGCCCTTTTCAAACGACGCAGACGGATTTAATGCAATGTATACGTCAAATATTTTGCTGTCAAAAGTATTTGTTATGTTTCCTATAAGTTCATCATCTACATACGAATAATAATTTTCGTTATAGACGTTATTGGAACTTTCAAAAATCCCATTTTCAAACACAACGCTCCAAGTGTCTTTGTTTATCATTTCAATAAAGGAAGTTTCTAAATTTATTTCATTTCCCATATTGGTATAGATTTCGCCGGTTTGTTTATTCTTTATTGCAAATTTTAAATTTACAAGGCTCTCTATTTTTTCCTTGTTTTTTTTATATTCGGATTTGTAGGTAAGTCCTTGGCTATTAATTTTATGCTGGTATTCTTTCTCTGCATCGCTTCTGATTTTTGCCTCGTCTACAATAACTGCATCAAGTGGAAAACCTCGATAATATTTTACATTGTTGATTGTAACAATTTCTTCGTTTTGAAAATCCTGAGTTCGATTGGCAACGGTGGTCTGCTGTTTATCAACATCTCCCTCATTAAACCTATACTCAACTTTTGTGTCCTCTTCGCTATAACTTTCATAATAGATTGCATTGTCTATAACTCTCTTTTTTTCCTGAATTATATTTTGGACAATTTTTTCTTCAGTTTCTTTCTTTAATGTTTCTTCAACCCTTGCAAAAGCATTGCCGTTTTCAACGTTTTCATCACTTATATATTCAGTAACCATTCTATTTAACAGCTCAGTGTCCGATGTAATGTTATTTCTGAATTCCTGTGAATTTGTTATTGAAGTATTTTCATTTTCTATAAACAGTTCCTCGGGAGATACTCCATTAAGGTAATTATCTGAGAAAGCCAAAACATAGACTGCCGAATACGCAGTCATAAATCCAAATACGCAGGCAAGCAAAAAAGCAACAACCTTGACCGCAGTGTTATTTCTAAACTTTTTCCATTTTGTATCCAATGCCCCACACCACCTTTATATATTTTGGCTCTTTAGGATTTATTTCTAATTTTTCTCTTATTCTTCTGATGTGTACCGTAACCGTTTTTTCTGTGGAGTAGGAAGGTTCATTCCAAACCGCTTCGTATATCTGCTGTGTTGATAAAACTCTTCCCATATTCTGCATAAGATATTCTACAATTCCATATTCTGTTGCAGTAAGCTTTACTTCATCACCGTCAAGAGTTACGGTCTTTGCCTGAGTATCTAAAACAAGTCCTCCTGTTATAAGCACATTTTCATTTATTGATATGCTTCCAAGGGTTACGTATCTTCTTATTTGAGATTTTACTCGTGCCATAAGTTCAAGCGGATTAAACGGCTTTGTAACATAGTCATCAGCACCAAAGCTAAGACCTGTTATCTTATCTGTATCCTCACTTTTTGCAGACAATAAAATAATCGGAATATTGTCTTTTTCTCTTAGCTTTAAAGTTGCATTAAGACCATCAAGCTGAGGCATCATTATGTCGAGAATAACACAGTGCAAATCATTCTCCGCAGCTGCCTTTATTGCCTCTATGCCATTTGTTGCTCTGATTGCATTGTAGCCCTCAAGCTTAAGATATATTTCTATGGAATCAAGAATTGCCACATCATCATCACAAATTAAAACGTTATACATTACCCATCACCTCGAAAATATCGTGTGCTATTAATACACTTGATATTATAATAACACAAAATTGCCT
>CAYMZO010000099.1:3733-4873 GCA_964394885.1 uncultured Eubacteriales bacterium
GATTCTTACAATAACGTATCTATAATTCTTACAAATTTATTAAAGTGTTTTTCAAAACATATCATTTTGAAATTATTCGGAAGCTTTTACTTCAACAAGTTCGGTGTCATTGTTTTCTCCCTTGTGAAGATTGATAATTCCCTCATCCTTTAAAATCTTAACACAGAACAATGTAATTGGCATAAGGAACATTCCGATTACACCAAACAGTTGAAGTCCTACATACATTGCACATATCGTTGCAACAGGTGGCAAATCGAGCTGTGATGCAACAAGCTTTGGCTCTACAACCTGACGTATAACTGTAATTATAAGATATAGAATAATGAGCCCCAAGCCAAGACCCGTGTTTCCCGTTATAAGCTCGTAAATTGACCACGGGATAAGAATTGTTCCCGTTCCGAATATCGGAAGAATGTCCACAAGTGCTGTCAAAACTGCAATTACAAAGATATATGAGCTTTGATAGACTCCGATAAGCGACATTGCACTAAGTCCCAACAGCATTTCTGAAAATGTTACGAGCATAATAAGTGCATACGCCTTTGCAAGCTTTCCAAGTGAAGAAAACAGTATGGATTTTGTTTTTGAGAACAGATGCCTTTTTTCTTTTGGAAGAATACTTTTAATTGACTTTGTTATTCTCTCATAATCTGAAGTCATAAAATAGCACGATATGATTGTTACTAAAATCGCTATAAGGATTGAAGGGATTTGCTTTGCGGTATTTAGAACGCCTGTTATGGACGGTGAAATCAATGAAGAAAGGTTAAATGAACCGGATGCCAGCCCTGAAGTTGCCGACTCTCCATTTTCCATTAGGACTCGAAGTTCTGCCAAAAATTCATCTACCGATGTAGAAAATGTATCTTTTAAGAATTTTGGCAACACTCCGAATGCAGAACGTATTGTACTCTCTACCCATTCGAAATCCTGTATTTTTATTGATATATAATTAATAAAGCCTCTGAATTCGTCTACTATCTTGTTACCAAGCAATCCAATAAAAGTTCCGATTATGAGGATTACTATTATCACTGCAAAAAAGGACACTATTCCCTTTTTAAAATTGAATTTGTTGCATATTTTATCAACAGGGCCCTGCAAACATATCGCAACAAAAAACGCAAAAATCAATGG
>CAYMZO010000100.1:0-4858 GCA_964394885.1 uncultured Eubacteriales bacterium
ATGACATTCCTCCATCATATAGATATTGTAATATCCTTCATAGTCGTGTTTGCACCATCCGACATTTTCTAAATTCCCAACCGACTTACTTTGTCTGTACATATAATATGGTATATAATTGTTATTTGACAATTTATCTGCTGCCAAATCAATCATATTATTACATACAATATTACCTGTACTTTTTACATTAAATTTTTCCGAAAGATTTGACGAACGCTTTAATGCCAAAGTATGAACAGTAATATTGCTTGGAGACAAGTCAAGAAGAGTATCTAAGGTATTTTCAAAGCTTGTTAAATCATCCGTTGGAAGGCCTGCAATTATATCCATATTAACATTATCAAATCCAACATTTTTTGCAAGATTATATATTTGAATTGTATTTTCGGCAGAATGATTTCTTCCGATTTCCTTTAAAACGCTATCATTAAAAGTTTGTGGATTAATACTAATTCTCGAAACGGGAAAATTTTTAATCATTTCCAACTTTTCTATGCTTATTGTATCAGGTCTGCCAGCTTCAAAGGTAAATTCTCTTAGATTTGTAATATCAAAATTGTTGCATATAGATGAAAGCAACTTTTTGATTTGTTCTGCATTTAAAATTGACGGTGTTCCTCCGCCAATATAAACGGTTTCTAAATTTAATCCCAGTTCATTCGAAATCTTAGCTGTAAGCTCAATTTCATTACACAATAAATCAAGATATTCAGGCAACAACTTTTTTGCTGTTGGTGAAGTTATTGAATGTGAAACAAACGAGCAGTAGCTACAACGGCTCGGACAAAATGGTATTGATACGTACAAACTAAAAGAATTAGGCTTTGATAGACCTATTATTTTTTCTTCAATTTTTGAGACTTCAAATGCCAAATTGGTTTTTTGTTCGGTAACCATTAGTGAATTTAAGAAGTAATCTCTTGCACCTTGCTCACCCATTTCATCAATGAGTTTTGTCATTAATTTTGAGGGTCTTACACCGGTTAATACCCCCCATTTTGGCACATAATCAGTAGCTTTAACAAGAAGTTTAAACAACATTACAGCCATAATCAATTCTAAGTCTGTATCGTCATTACAGCTAACTGATTCCTCGCTATTTAAAACATTATCATTAATTTTTGTCGTTACGCATATCTTACAATTATTTTCAGAAATTTGCTTTAAAGAAGTGATTACAATAAAATCCTCTTCTTCAATATTTGAACACTTTTCAACAGTTTCTATCTGTTCATTTGGAAAGAATACTCTACATAAATTTTCAATTTCATATTGAAATTTATGCCCATCAATAATTAAGACCATTTTATTTTCCTCATATATCTATTATGAATTCTTTCCTCATCAAGTGTTGTTTCACGATTATGACCCGGATAAACAGTGTAGTTACCCTTTAAATTTCCAAGTCGATTGACTGAATTTAGCATATCTTCCATACTGCCACCCTGAAAATCTGTTCTGCCAACTGTTTTGCAAAATAAAGTGTCTCCGGAAAATATAACATCATTGCAAACAAAACAGATACTTCCCTTTGTGTGTCCTGGAGTATGCAAAACCTTTAAAGATAGATTTCCGAGCTTTATTTCATCATTGTCATTGAATATTATGTCTGCATTAACAGGAATTTGAACCTGATTTGCATACTCAGATGTAGCTGCCATACTTTTTTGCGGGTCAAGAAGGCAATCAGAATCAAATTTATGAATTGCAACTTTTGCATCTTTAAAAATTTCTTTAAGCTTAGAAACACCAAGAATATGGTCAAAATGACCGTGAGTCAACAAGATAAAATCAACACTTGAAATATCACTCTCATTTAACATTCCAAGCAGAGAATCACTGCACTCAGCAGGGTCGATAATTGCTGCTTTTTTCGTGTCCTCATCAATAAGAACATAACAATTTGTAGGCAATGTTCCAAGCTCTATTTTTTTTATAATCATTTATATCCATTCTTTCGTATCGTAAATTATAGTTACAGGTCCGTCATTCACAAGCAACACCTTCATATCAGCTCCAAAAGCTCCGTGCTGAACGTTTGAAACTCCGTTTTCTTTTAACTTAAGCATAAACAGCTCATAAAGTCTATTTGCAAGAACAGGGTCAGCCGAAGATGAAAAAGAAGGTCTATTTCCCTTTTTGCAATCAGCACAAAGAGTAAATTGTGAAACTACAAGCACCGAATACCCTGTATCAAGCAAAGATAAATTCATCTTATCGTTATTATCTGAAAAAATACGCAACTTAGCCGTCTTTGCTGCTAAAATATCGCAGCATTTTTCTGTATCACCCTGCTCAACTCCGAGCAAAATCAAAAAGCCGTTGCTAATTTCACCTGTTGTTTTCCCATCAACTTTAACTTGAGCATTTAAAACTCTCTGAATAACAGCCTTCATAAAAATTAAACTCCTGAACGTTCTATACTTAACACACCATCAGTTTTCTCGATTCTTCTGATAACGCTGTTTAAATGTTCAACACCATTTACGGTTATAGTCATAGTAATAATACAATTTCCGGATTTACACTGTCTGGTATTAAGAGAATGAATCATAACGTGCATTGTCGCAAGCTGACTTGACAAATCGGCAATAAGTCCCATTCTATCAATACATTGCAATGCAAGAGTAGATTTAAAGTTTTCTTTAATATTATCTTCCCATCTGACATTAATCCATCTCTCAGGCTCTGCAGCAAGAGGAATGCTTTTGGGAACATTACTACAATCACGTTTATGAATAGAAACACCGTGTCCTCTTGTTATAAAACCGATTATATCGTCTCCCGGCAACGGGTTGCAACAACGTGAAAATTTTATTAAACAATTGTCAACGCCTTCAACAACTATTCCCTCACTGCCTCTGGTTTTAGACTCTTTGATAATATTAATCTCAGGTGGTTCTTTTGCCTTTAAGATCTTATAATATTCTTCTTTTATAAAAGGCATAAGCTTATTTATGGAGATACTTCCATATCCGATTGCAGCATAAAAATCATCTATTGTAGGGCAATGCTGACGCTCTGAAAGCTTTGTTAAGAAAGTTTCAAGCTCGTCATCGTAAAGTCTTATATTATTTCTTCTGAATTCACGTTCCAGTTCGACTTTACCCTCAATAATATTTTCGGGCTTACGCTCTTTTTTGAACCAGTTTCTTATTTTAGTTCTTGCACTGCTCGTAGTAACAATTTTAAGCCAATCTCTGCTGGGTCCTTTGTTTGAAGATGTAATAACTTCCACAATTTGACCGGTTTTAACCTTATAGTCAAGCGGAACTATTCTTCCGTCAACCTTTGCACCAATCATATGATTTCCAACTTCGGAATGAATGGCATAGGCAAAATCTATGACAGTTGCTCCTGTTGGAACGTTTATAACATCACCTTTTGGAGTAAAAACAAATACATCGTCAGGTACAAAATCGCTTTTTATTGTTTGAACAATATCCTCTACATCTTCAGAATCATTTTGGCTTTCAAGCAGTTGTCTAATCCACGAAAGTCGCTCTTCAAACTTTGAATTTTCATTAATACCCAATTTATATTTCCAGTGAGCTGCAATTCCATACTCAGCGGTATAATGCATTTCCCAAGTTCTTATTTGAACCTCAAAAGGAAGACCATCTTCACATATAACTGTGGTATGCAGCGACTGATACATATTTGACTTTGGAGTCGAAATATAATCTTTAAATCTTCCGGGCAAAGAGTGAAACATATCGTGTATTACGCCTAAACAGTTGTAGCAATCTATAACAGATTCAACAATAATTCTAATAGCATAAACATCGTATATCTCATCAAAATTACGGCTTTGAATATACATTTTACGATATATTCCGTGAATACTTTTTATTCTTCCGTCAATATGTGCCCCTGGAACAATTTCGTTAATTCTTGGTTGAATTTTACTTATTGTATCATCAATAAAGTTTTTGTGTACTTCATCGGCAGCTTCAAGCGTATCGCTGATTTCTTTATATGCTATCGGATCAAGATAACTTATCGCCAAATCTTCAAGTTCTTCTTTTATTGCACGAATTCCAAGCCTATGAGCAATCGGTGCATATATTTCAAGTGTTTCAAGTGCCTTATCTCTTCTTTTTTGCGGACGCATATAGTCAAGAGTACGCATATTATGAAGTCTGTCTGCAAGCTTTATAATGATAACTCTTATGTCAACAGACATAGCAATAAGCATTTTTCTGATATTTTCAGCCTGCTGTTCTTCTCTTGTTGAAAGAGGAACTTTTCCGAGCTTTGTAACGCCATCTACCAATGACGCTATTTCTTCTCCGAAGGTATCTGAAATCTGTTGAAGGCTTATAGCAGTATCCTCTACTATATCGTGCAGCAATGCCGCTATAATAGAATCGCTGTCCATACCCAAATCAAATAAAATCTTTGCAACAGCTATCGGATGTATTATATATGGCTGACCTGAATAACGAAGTTGCCCACAATGTGCTTCTCTTGCAACATTGTAAGCTTTATCTATTTTTTCAATTTCCTCTTCAGTGTATTGGTCTGCAATTAAAGACCTCAATTCACTATAAGTATCATCAATTTTATTGTCCATAAGGAACACCTTTCAGTATATGACTGTACAAAATAAAAATTATTCAGCAATATTTTGTTTAATATATTTTCTAATTTCAGATGTTTCAAGATCTGTCTTTTGTACATCATCGGGAACAAACAAGTATCCTGAAGCATTTGTTTTAATAAGCCCAAGCTCTTTGAAAGTTTCAACAGCTATTGCGGTTCTGCAATAGTTGTTTTGCGGATGTTTAATTCTTTGCCACAAAATTTCTGTTGAATACCGCCAATTACCATTAGTCTTAATAAATTTATATAT
>CAYMZO010000101.1:0-4786 GCA_964394885.1 uncultured Eubacteriales bacterium
ATATACAAATGCAACAATTTTTGATACAATATGTGGAGCAACAGAAGAAAAACAAAAAGAAGCTGTCGAAATTTCTAAAAAATGTGATACTATGATTGTAATTGGTTCGCATAACAGCGCAAATACCAATGAGCTTAAAGAGATTTGTTCTGTAAATTGCAAGACATATCTTGTTGAAAATGCTATTGAGCTTAATGGAATTGATTTTTCTAAATGTTCTTGTATAGGTATTACTGCAGGAGCTTCAACTCCTGATAGTATAATAAAGGAGGTTCTTGATTCTATGTCCGAACTGTTAAACCAAAATGCTGAGGTAGTAGATAATGAGAAAGCTACCAATGATGATTTCGACGGAATGAGCTTTGCTGAGGCTCTTGAGGAATCACTAAAAAATCTTAATTCAGATCAAAAAATTAAAGGCGTTATTGTTGGAATTTCACCTAATGAAATTCAGGTTGATATAGGAAGAAAGCATGCTGGTTTTATTCCTTTTAGTGAATACAGCTATGATATAACTGTTGACCCTGCAAAGGATGCTAAAATTGGTGATGAAATCGAAGTTATTATAATGAAAACAAACGATGCTGAAGGTACAGTAATGCTATCAAAGCGCCGTGTTGATGCTTCAAAAGCCTGGGATGAAATTATTAAGGCAAGCGAAGAAGATACTGTTGTTGAAGGTACAGTAACTGACGTTATTAAAGGTGGAGTCATTGCAACTACAAATGGCGGTGTAAGAGTATTTATCCCGGCATCTCTTGCAACTATGTCAAGAAATGATTCTCTTGAAGATTTACGTCGTACAAAGGTTTCATTTAAGGTGCTTGAGGCTAATAAGCATCGCAGAAAAGCTGTTGGCTCAATTAAGGCAGTTCTTAAGGAAAGCCGCAAGGAGTCAGAAGAAAAGTTCTGGTCCGAAGCTCAGGTTGGACAGGTTTATACCGGTGTTGTTAAGTCGATGACAAGCTACGGTGCTTTTGTTGATATCGGCGGAATTGATGGAATGATTCATATTTCCGAAATGTCATGGAAGCGTATTAAACATCCTTCAGAAGTGCTTAATGTCGGCGATACAGTTGAAGTATATATAAAAGCACTTGATAATAATAAAATATCTCTTGGATATAAAAAGGCTGATGATAATCCTTGGGAAATTCTCAAGAAAACTTATTCAGTGGGAGATGTAATAGATACCAAAATTGTTGGATTAACAAGTTTTGGTGCATTTGCACAAGTTATACCTGGCATTGATGGGCTTATACATATCTCGCAGATAGCGGATAGGCACATCGAAAAGCCACAAGAAGTTCTTTCAGCAGGAGAAGAAATCAAGGCAAAAATCACCGAGATTGATTACGATAAGAAGCGTGTAAGTCTTTCTATTCGTGCTTTGATTGAAGATGGAGAAGAAAGTGCTGAATTGACCAATGAGTCCTCAGAGGAAATATCAGAGTAAATATTATATTGACTGTGAACACTGCCTCTGTTATAGGGGCAGTGTTTTGATATAAAATAAATAAGGCGAAGCGAATGTGCACGCCTTTTATCTCTTTATTGCAACTGATTTTGGAGTTGACTGTATGTTTAAAAAAGTAAATATCGTTTGCGGTCATTATGGAAGCGGAAAAACAAATTTTTCTCTTAACCTTGCAAGGCAGATTAATTCTCTTGGTGAAAAGGTACATATTGTTGATTTGGATATCGTAAATCCTTATTTTAGGACATCTGATTATACTAAAATGCTTGAAAATTCAGGCATAAGAGTTACATCGCCATTATCGGCAGGCTCAACTCTTGACTCACCTTTTTTATCTTCGGCGATATTATCTGCATTTGAGCAGGAGGACGAGTATGTAGTTATTGATGTCGGTGGCGATGATGTTGGTGCAACAGCTTTAGGAAGATTTGAAAAATACATTAAAGCATTAGATGAATATCAATGCCTTTATGTTATTAATAAGTATAGAAAACTTATTTCAAAGCCTAACCAGGCAGTTGATTTAATGAGAGAGGTTGAATTGGCAAGCAAACTTAAAATGAATGCGATAATAAACAATTCTAATCTTTCATATTTAACAACAGCTGAAGATATACTTGCATCAAAAGATTATGCTGATGATATTTGTTCGCTTTCTCAGTTGCCATTGCTTGCAACTGTTGTTCCAAAAAATCTCAGCGATGAATTGGCTGGCAAAATGCCTAATATTTATCCTGTTGAAATATTTGTCAAGCTGCCATGGGCAGAAAAAGGAGATGTATGAAGATGGCAAAGGCTATTATTAATCCAGATGTGTGCAAGGGCTGTGAACTTTGTATTGCAGCGTGTCCAAAGCAAATAATTGGACTTGACAAAAGCACTATGAATGCCAAAGGATATCATCCGGCAAAAGTGATGAAACCTGAAGAATGCGTAGGTTGTAGTGCTTGTGCTATAATGTGTCCAGATTGTGCAATTACGGTAGAAAGGTGAGTGAAAAAATTGGCAGAGAGAGTTTTAATGAAAGGAAATGAAGCACTTGCTGAGGCTGCTATCCAAGCAGGTTGTATTCGTTTTTTTGGTTACCCGATAACTCCTCAGACTGAACTTGCAGCTTATATGTCCAAACGTCTTCCAAAAATCGGAGGTACATATCTACAAGCAGAATCTGAAGTTGCAGCTATCAATATGTTACAAGGAGCAGGAGCAGCTGGAGTCAGAGCAATGACTTCCTCTTCATCTCCCGGAATAAGCCTAAAGGCAGAGGGAATTTCATACATGGCAGGTGCTGATGTACCTGGTCTTATTATAAACGTTCAGCGTGGAGGCCCTGGTCTTGGTGGTATTCAACCATCTCAGTCCGACTATTGGCAGGCAACAAAAGCTCCGGGACACGGTGATTTTCATATCTTAGTATTTGCACCTTCTTCAGTACAAGAAATGGTAGATCTTGTTTCTCACGCTTTTGACGTTGCAGAAAACTATCGTATGCCTGCAATGATACTTGCAGATGGCTTGCTTGGCCAGATGATGGAGCCTGTTGAGATTAAGACTAATGATGAAAAGAAAGAGCTACCTGAAAAAGAATGGGCAGCTTGTGGCCATAATAATCAAAGAGAGCATAACATTATTAACTCTTTGTATTTACAGGCAAGTGAACTCGAAAGGGTAGTTAAAGACCGTTTTGAGAGATATAAAATTATTGAAAATAAAGAGACCATGTCTGAAAATTATATGACAGATGATGCAGAATATATTGTTGTTGCTTTTGGTGCAGCAGCAAGAGTTGCAAAGGCTGCTGTAAGAGATGCTCGTGCAAAGGGAATAAAGGTTGGACTTGTTCGTCCTATTACTCTTTGGCCTTTCCCAACTAAAGCATTGCAGGATGTAGCAGAAAATGCAAAAGCTTTCTTGTCTGTTGAAATGAATATGGGTCAAATGGTTGACGATATTAAACTTGCAATTAATTGTAGCCGCCCGGTTAAGTTCTTTGGACATACTGGTGGTGTTATTCCAACACCCGCCGAGGTATTGGAACAAATTGAAAAACTTTCTGGAGGTGAGCTGTAATGGCAGTAGTATTTCAAAAACCTCATGCTTTGACCGATAAGGCAACCCATTACTGTCCTGGTTGTACACACGGAATAATTCATAGATTGGTTGCCGAATGTATCGACGAGCTTGGAATAGAAGGTAAGACAATCGGTGTTGCACCGGTTGGATGTGCTGTTATGGCATACGATTATTTTAGCTGTGATATGATTCAAGCACCACATGGTCGTGCACCTGCTGTTGCAACAGGCGTTAAACGTTCTTTGCCTGACAGCTTTGTATTTACATATCAGGGAGATGGAGACCTTGCTGCTATCGGAACAGCAGAAACTGTTCATTCGGCAACAAGAGGAGAAAATATCTCTGTAATTTTCGTTAATAATGCAATTTACGGAATGACAGGGGGACAGATGGCTCCTACTACACTTCCAAATCAGGTTACTCAAACAACTCCATACGGTAGAGATGTTAATATTGCAGGCTATCCTGTAAGAGTATGCGAAATGCTTGCAACACTTGACGGAACAGCATACATTGAGCGTGTATCTGTTGACTGCGTAAAGAATGTTAATGCAGCAAAAAGAGCAATCAAAAAGGCTTTCCAAACTCAGCTTGATGGAAAGGGATTTTCTCTTGTAGAGGTAGTTTCTGCTTGCCCAACAAACTGGGGCCTTGCACCTAATGATGCACTTAACTGGCTTCGTGATAATATGTTACCTTATTATCCGCTTGGCGTTTATAAGGATACAACAGGCGATAAGGAGGGTGAATAATATGCAGGATTTTAATGCTATTCTTGCTGGATTTGGAGGACAGGGTATTCTTTTTATGGGTAAGGCAATTGCCTATGCCGGTTTAATAGATAACAAAGAAGTTTCTTGGCTTCCATCATACGGACCTGAAATGCGTGGAGGCACAGCTAATTGTAGCGTTTGTATTTCAGACGATGATATATGTTCACCACTCGTTACAGCACCAAATGTACTTATTGTAATGAATATTCCTTCTTTTGATAAGTTCATTGATACTGTTGTTCCAGGCGGTACAGTTATTATTGATAGCACATTGGTTTCTAAAAAGGTAGAGAGAACAGATGTTAATGTTCACTATATTCCTGCAACAGAACTTGCAGAAAAAAATGGACTTAAGGGACTTGCCAACATTATTCTCATAGGTAAACTTTTGGATTCAACCAAGTTTTGTTCTTATGAAATTATGGAGAAGACAATTTCAAAAGTTGTTCCTGCAAAGAAGCAA
>CAYMZO010000102.1:0-4747 GCA_964394885.1 uncultured Eubacteriales bacterium
GAGTAACATCCCTTTTCTTTTCAGAAACGTTTATTGCATTTGGAAGTATGATTGGGATTTTCTTAGTGCTTGTTTCTCTTTTAATAAATCAGATTAAATCAAAAAATAAATAGTGATGTCATTAATCGACTTTTTATAAAAATATATTGTTTGAATTGTAAATTTGTTTTACAATATTAGCATCTGTTTTGGGGGTGAGGATAATGAAACCATATAAAACTAAAAACAAAAAACTTAAATTCGTAACAGAGGAAAAAAAGAAAGGCAACAAAAGCAGGGCTATAATTGCAATATTTGTCTGCTTTATCTTGCTGTTTGCAACTGTTTCGATAATATACTTTTTAAAATCTTATGATTATGATTTGTCAAAAGTCCTTGCCGGTGAAAAGACAACTGAAAAGGGAGAGGAAGGCGAATCTCACAAAACTACTGCAAAGTTAAAGGGCAAGGCGACCTTTATGTTGGCAGGATGCTCAACAAATAAAGACGAGTTGTACTTTGTTTCACTCATAAGGGTTGATGTTAAAGAGATGAAAACTGATGTTTGTTGCATACCTACCGATGCAATAGTAAATGGAGGAACAATAGAACAGAGCTTTGTTTCAGGAGGAGCAGGCAATCTTGCACAGGCAACTTCAAAATATGCACAAACTAAAATAGACAGATATGTTGTAGTTGACGAGAAAAACTTTAAAAAGGCAATAAGCTATTTGGGAAACTATTCCTTAACGTTACAAGAAAGAATTGCGTATAACGGCGGAGAATATGCTCTAAACCTTGTTAAGGGAAAACAAACTCTTACAGGTGATAAGCTTATGCACTATATCAGATATCAGGAGATTCAGGGCGGAGCATATTTGAACTCACAAGCCCGTATAATAGGCGATATGATGGACCAGATGATAAATGAAATCAATTACGATAAAGGAGAAGAACTGTTTAACAAACTGATTAATATTGTTGACAGTGATATTTCAATCGTTGACTATACAAAATATCAAGAGTATTTAAAGGCATATGTTGAATCGGCAGAAAGAGAGCCGTCTGTAAATGCCGAGCTTTCAGAGTTTAAAGATTAAAAGTTTATCTTGGGGAAGTGATTTAATGAAAAAGTTTTCTGCTTTTTTAATTGTAATAGCTATTGCAGGAATAATCATTAGTTCCCAATTTCCGTTAGAAGAAACGGTAACAAACCTAAAATCTCAAATAAATGGTACGGAGATATTAACACAGGTTTCTGTATCAAAAGATAACTATTGGTCTAACAGATTAAATGAGAGTGAACAAAAAGCTTATAAGTGTATTTTGTCCTCTATAACGGATTTTCCGGAGCAAATACCTATAACTAAAGTTGAAGATGGCGAAATGAACGATGTGTTCGAGGCATTGTCGTATGATAATCCTGACTTTTTCTTTCTTGGATATTCAAGCTCAGTTCAAAAGTCGGGATATAATCATTATTTTATTCCGGAATATATAATCTCGAAAGAAGAGTATAATTCTTACTTGAATCAAGTCAACGCTGTTGTGGATGAGCTTATAACTCAGACACAGGGTATGTCAGAATATGAAAAAGAATTATATGTGCACGACTATCTGGTTTCCAATTGTGAATATAACGATTCGGCAGGAGCTTTAAAGACTACTATTTATGGCACCCTTATAAATAAGCAGGCAAATTGCGAGGGATATTCAAGAACAACCCAATATGTGCTAAACAAGATGGGAATAAAGTGCAGAGTGATAATCGGAGAGGCGAATAATGCTGATGGTAAAGCCGAAGGACATATGTGGAATGTTGTAAGCATAGAGGGAAAGGAATATAATCTTGACGTAACGTGGGACGATTATAAATTGAATGGCGTTAACGAAAAAGATACTGCTCCCAGCCATATGTATATGAATGTTCCGACAAGTGAAATAGAATTATCTCACAAGTCTGCATATCCGCAGGATAATTCTCAGTGCGTTTCAAACGACTTAAATTATTATCTTGCCAACGGATTGTACTTTGCACAGTATAATAATGAAGTTAAAAATGCAATTGTAAAAGAAACTATAAATCAAGTTAACAACGGAAAATCAAGCATAGAAATAAAATTTACAAATCAATCAGCGTATGATACAGCAGTTCAAAGGCTCTTTGATTCACAGGAAATATACAGGATTATAGCCCGAGCAAATCTCCAATCGTATTTTAAGATAAAAAATGAAATATACTATGTTAATACTGATGATAAATATGTAATAAGAATCTTTTATGAATTAAGATAGAGTGAAAGGGAAATGCATTATAATGGTAGACAAACAGCGAATTGAAGCAGCAGTAAAAGAAATTTTAGCGGCAATTGGTGAAGACCCCGAAAGAGAAGGACTTGTTGAAACACCTCGTCGAGTAGCACAGATGTATGAGGATATTTTTTCCGGATTACACGATGACCCTTGCAGACATTTGAAGTTTTTCAGTGAACCTGAAAATGATGAAATGGTTGTTGTTAGGGATATTCCACTGTATTCTATGTGCGAGCATCATCTGCTGCCGTTTATAGGAAAGGCACATATTGCATATCTTCCGTCTGATGGCAAAGTTATCGGGCTGTCAAAGCTTGCAAGAATTGTATCTGATTTTGCAAAGCGTCCGCAGCTGCAGGAACGATTAACCGCACAGATTGCAGATTTTTTAATGCAAGAATTAGAGCCGAAAGGCGTTGCGGTTATAATTGATGCAGAGCACTTGTGTATGACAATGCGTGGCGCAAGAGCTGCGGGAGCAAGGACTCAAACGTCAGCACTTAGAGGCACAATGAGAAGTGATGCAAGAACCAGAGCAGAGGTAATGGCACTGTTACAGGGAGGAAGAGAATAAAATGGCTTTTTGGAGAGGCAAAAACTTTTGCTTCGAACTCGGAACAAAAACTTATGTAATGGGAATTTTAAATATAACGCCCGATTCGTTTTCTGACGGTGGGCTTTGGGATAATCCGGATAAGGCAATTGAGCACGCAGTTCAAATGGTAAGTGAAGGTGCAGATATTATAGATGTCGGAGCACAATCCACCCGTCCGGGAAGTGTAACTCTTTCTGCACAGGAGGAGATAGATAGACTTGAACCTGTTTTGGACAGGCTTGTAAATAGTGTAAATGTTCCGATTTCGGTTGATACATATTATCCGCAGGTTGCGGAATATACTCTTTCTAAAGGGGCGTCTATAATAAATGACGTCAGTGGAAAGTTTAATTCCGATATGGCACAAGTGGTGGAAACTTATAATGCCGGATGGATAATAATGCATACCGGAGGAGGTACTCCTTTAGAACCAGCAATTTATGAAAACGGTGTTGTTCAGGATGTTAAGGACTTTTTCCTGACTATGAAGGAACGCTCTGCTGCATTTGGAATTGATGTTCAACAACTTTGCTTTGATATGGGAATAGGCTTTGGAAAAAGCAATGAGGATAATTTAGAGCTTATAAAATGCGTTGAAAAACTGAAAGCCGAAGATGTAGCACTTATGACGGCACTTTCAAGAAAAAGAGTCATAGGAAATGCAACAGATGAACCGGATGCTTCTAAAAGGATTTATGGAACTATTGCAGCAAACACAATAGCTGTTTCAGGCAAGACGGATTTTATTAGGGTTCACGATGTTGGACCGTGCGTTCAGGCTGCAAAAATGGCGGATAAAATTTATAGAGGTTGATAAAATGGATGAAATAATTGTAAAGGGACTCAAAGTTTTTGCGTTTCACGGGGTAAATCCAGAAGAAAGAGAAGACGGCCAAATATTCATTGTTGATATAGTAGCCTATGCAGACCTTTCAAAGGCTTGTAAGTCAGATGATATTGATGACACGGTAAGCTATGCAAAAATATTGAAAACTGCACGAGAAGTTATGCTTTCTGAAAAGGACTTCTTGCTTGAACACGTTGCACACAGAATTGCACAAACCGAGCTTGAAAGATTTGAAATGATAGATAAGATAAAAGTTACAGTTAAAAAGCCCAATGCACCAATAAAGGCTGATTTTGAATATACTGGAATTAGTATTATTAGAGGGAGAGAGTTAGTTGACTAATGCAATAATAGGTCTCGGTAGCAATATGGGAGACAGAATGGGGTATATAAATAGTGCCATAAAGGCAATATCACGTCTTCCCGGTACAAAGATTGTAAACGTTTCAAACATATACGAAACAAAACCGATGGGGTATCTTGAACAGGATGATTTTTTAAATCTGAATATAATGGTGGATACCAACTTATCACCGTCAGCACTCTTAGGAGCTTGCCTTGGAATTGAAAGTGCCATCGGCAGAGTTAGAAGTGTAAAAAACGGGCCGAGAAAAATTGACATAGATTTACTGATTTATGAAGGCGTAAGAATGGACTCTTTTGAATTGACTTTGCCACATCCAAGAATAATGGAAAGATCGTTTGTACTAAAACCGTTGCTGGATTTGTATCCAAGCGGAAGAGCACCTGGACTGTTCTTTATGCCAAAGCTTAAGGAACTCGGCACAGATGGAGTTGAATTATACAGAGAAAAGATAAGCCTCGAATAGGGGCTTATTTCTTTGTAAATATACAAATGTACTGAGCCTGCCAAGTGCAAGTAAGGAGCTGTATCATAAGGTTAGCCTGAGCAAACACCCGGCGCCGTTTTCGAAAAGATAAAAAATAATAAAAAAGATTTCAAAAAAGTGTTGACAATAGGAGGAGGATTTGATAATATAGTCAAGCGCCTT
>CAYMZO010000103.1:0-4743 GCA_964394885.1 uncultured Eubacteriales bacterium
CTGCTCAATCACTCTTATTCGGACTTTCAATAGGTGTTATGATTGTTTGCTCATTGCTTTGGTTTTTGTGCCTGTCAAAAGCTTTGTCCAGCCAAAAGATACTATATCTATTCGGAAAAAGGACACCAAAAATCGCCCTTACAATCTCTTTGACTTTAAAGCTGATTCCCGAATTTATCAAAAAATTTAAAAGCACTGCACAATCTCAAAAAGCACTTGGATTATACGGTCAAAACAAGCTAAAAGACCGAATAAAATCAGCTTCCGAGGTGTTTTTAAGTGTCTGCTTAAATGTACTTGAAAGCAGTGCTCAAACATCTGATTCAATGCGTGCAAGAGGTTTCGGAGTAAATAAATACTGTTCATATTGCGAATATAAGATTTACAAAGCTGATATTATATTTGGTGTTTTTACAGTTTTTTTAACAGTTCTTTTTTCTTTATCAAGCCGATTTGGAAACATAAAATTTTATTATTATCCTACGCTGTCTCCCCTTTCAACAGACATATTTAGCATTTTATGCTATGCATCATTCGCCTGTCTGGCATTTTTACCATTTACTATAATTCTTAAGGAGGAGATAACTTGGAAATACTCAATGTCAAAAATTTAAGCTTTACCTATCCAAACAGTAACGGTAAATGCCTTTCTGACATTTCTTTTACTGTAAACAGTGGCGACCTTGTTGTTATGAGCGGTATTTCCGGTTGTGGCAAAACAACTCTTTTAAGGTTGCTAAAACCTCAGCTTGCTCCTTTTGGTGAAAGATGTGGAAGTGTATCATATAAGAACAAAGATTTATATAAATGCGATGAAGAGTTAACCGCTTTTGAAATAGGTTTTTTAATGCAAACTCCTGATTTTCAGATTGTATCTGACAAAGTTTTCAGCGAACTCTCCTTTGGGCTTCAAAATATGGGATTAAGCCAAAGTGAAATAAAAAGAAAAATTTGTGAAGTCTCTGATTTTCTTGGTATTTCCGATTTGTTTTACAGGGATATATCTACACTCTCGGGAGGTCAAAAACAGCTTGTAAGCCTTGCAAGCGTCATTGCAATGAACCCTAAGCTCTTACTTCTTGACGAGCCAACATCCCAGCTTGACCCTATTTCTTCCGCTCGTTTTTTTAATGCACTTACAAAGCTTAACAGAGAACTTGGGATTACAATTATTATTGCAGAACACAGATTAAATGAGCTTTGGAGCATTGCAGACAAGATACTGTTCCTTGATGACGGCAAAAAGCTTATTTTCGACACTCCCGGGAATACCGTATCCATTATCAAAGAAAAGTTTAATGAAAATCCAATTTCGCAGGCACTTCCTTGTTGTGCAAAAATTTACAATGAATTTAATATAGACTTCGAGTGTCCACTAAGCATACGAGATTCTATAAGATTTATTGAAGACAACTTTAAAAGCGATATTAAATCTCTTGAGCACAGCGAATATACGCACAACAAAGATATTGTTTTGGAGCTTAAAAACGTATTTGCAAGATATGAAAAGGACTCGTGCGACGTGCTTAAGGATACAAATCTTACTTTGTATAAAAATGAGTGTCTATGTGTTTTAGGCTCAAACGGTGCAGGAAAAAGCACAATGCTTAAAGCTTGTGCAGGACTTTTAAAAGCTCACTCGGGGAAAATAAAAGTTTTTGATAAAAAGATTAGCGATTACAAGCATAATACTCTTTATGATTATGTTGCTCTTTTACCGCAAGACCCAAAAGAAATATTAATTTGCCAGACCGTTTTGGACGACCTTTTGCAGGTTAAAAACAAGCTTAACATTGACGATGACGAGTTTGAATTGCAAAAGAACAAGTGGTGTGAAGTTCTTGGAATAAAGCCTTTGCTTTCAATGCATCCATACGACTTAAGCGGTGGACAGCTACAAAAGGTAGCTCTTGCAAAATTACTCTTATTAAATCCAAAGATTTTGTTACTTGACGAACCCGTAAAGGGACTTGATGCCTGTGCAAAAGACGAGCTTTCAAACATATTTAAGGATCTTACAAAATCAGGAATAAGTATTTTAATTGTAACTCACGACATTGAATTTTCTGCAATTTGTGCGGACAGATGTGCACTGTTTTGGGGTGGACAAGTTGTTTGCGATGATGTTCCCCGAAAGTTCTTTTCAGACAACAAGTTTTATTCAACCGCAGCAAACAGAATTTCAAGAAACATCTATGACAATGCTATTACCAGCGACGATGTGATAAAGCTATGCAAAATAAACGGAGTGGTATGATATGGATAAATCATTAATAAAATATAGTATGATATTTCTGCTTATACCTGTTGTTATTGGCATTTGGATAAAAGCTTTTGACGCACAAAAGCCTGCTGCAGTTATGCTTATAGTCTGTATACTTGCCTGTATCCCCTTTTTCCTTAGCTTTGAAAGAAAAAATACAGCAAAGGCATCAAAGCAAATTGTGCTGGTCTCCTGCCTTACAGCTCTTTGCATTGCAGGAAGGATTGCCTTTGTTGCAATACCGGGGTTTAAGCCCGTAACGGCAATCATCATTCTTGCGGCACTATATCTTGGACCACAATCAGGTTTTATGATTGGAGCTTTGACCGCACTTATCTCAAACTTCTATTTCGGGCAGGGTCCTTGGACACCTATGCAGATGCTTGCTTGGGGACTTTGTGGTTTTCTTGCCGGTGTACTTTCAAAAATACTTATTAACAAAACTTTCCTGTTACTTATTTTCAGTGCCTTATGCGGTATTTTGTTTTCTCTTATAATGGATATTTGGTCTGTACTTTGGATGGATAACGGATTTAACTTAACACGATATTTTGCAATGGTTTCAGGGTCTATGCCCTTTATGCTGACGTATATGGTTTCCAATGTAATATTTGTTGTCATTATTCAAAAACCATTCGGAATGATAATGAACAGGATTAAAAGTAAGTATGGTATTTAGCATACTTACTTTTGTTTTCTTACAGGGCTTTCTATTGTTAATTTTCCTATATTGTGGTAAAATATATAAATATTTGTTTTTATTAATCGGAGGGATTTATTGTGGGTACAAGTAATCTTTCAAAGCTTATTATGTCTGCTAAAGGCGAGCAAAAAGCCGAACTTGTTTTAAAAAATGCAAAAGTAGTTGACGTCTTTTGCCATTGTGTCCGTGAATGTGATGTTGCAATATGCGACGGGGTTATTGCAGGGCTTGGAAAATATGATGGATTTTGTGAAGTTGATTTACACGGAAACTATGTTATGCCATCTTTTGTTGATGCTCATGCTCATATTGAATCGAGTATGATGACTCCTGCCCAATATGCAAAGGCTGTTGTTCCGAAAGGTGTTACAACCATAATTGCTGACCCTCACGAAATTGCCAACGTATGCGGTGAAGACGGACTTGAGTTTATGATTAACTGTGCCAAAGATGTTCCTATGGACATTCATTATATGTTACCTTCCTGTGTTCCTGCCACTCCGTTTGACAGTTCAGGTTGCGTTATTGACGGCGACGAAACAAAAAGATTATTTGATAAGCACAATTTTTTTGGTCTTGGCGAAATGATGAATTTTCCCGGAGTTCTTGCCGGTGATAGCGATATAATAAAGAAGCTCTCCTGTTCTGATGTTATCGACGGTCATGCTCCTTCTGTTTCAGACAAGGATTTGTGTGCTTATGCCGCTTGTGGCATAAAAACCGACCACGAATGTATGACTTCTGAAGAGGTACTTGAAAAAGTTTCTATGGGTATGTATATACTTATTCGTGAAGGCTCCAGTGCAAGAAATCTTGAGGCACTTTGTCCTGCCATCAACGAACATACTTTACGCAGACTTTTATTCTGCACAGATGATAAACATCTTGATGACATTATTGAACAGGGCACAATTTCTCATTGTATTAACAAGGCCATTGAGCTTGGAGTTGAGCCTATTGATGCAATAACAATGGCAACTCTTAACAGCTGTGAATGTTATGGCCTGAAAAATCAAGGTGCCATTGCTCCCGGATATAATGCCGACCTTTTAATCTGCGGTGATTTATCTGCCAAAAATATTTTGCAGGTTTATAAAAACGGAAAGCTTGTTGCAAAAGACGGCAAAGCAATGTTTGATGCACCTGAAATTGATACATCTAAAGTTACAAATACGGTTCATATCAAGCCACTCTTATTGAACGAGCTTGAAATGAAATTTGATAAAAGTTCAACAGTTATGGAAGTTTTTCCACATTCTCTTTATACTGCCGGAATTCATTGTGATACTGCCGAGGGTCTTAATATGGCTGCGGTTATTGAAAGGCACAAGGCAACAGGAAATATCGGCAAAGCTTTTGTAAAAGGCATTTCAATAAAAGGAGGAGCTGTTGCTCAAAGTATCGGGCACGACTCACACAACATATGTGTTGTAGGCGATAGTGAATTTGATATGTTAAAAGCAGTTGAAGCTCTTGGCACACAGGGCGGTATAAGTGTTGTTAAGGACGGGGAAGTTCTTGCTGTGTTTAAACTACCTATTGCAGGTCTTATGTCTGACAAACCTGCCGACATTGCTCTTTCTGAATACACTGCCGTATGCGACTCACTTTCTCAAATTTGCGACAATAAGGACAATTCATTATTTATGCTTATGTCATTTATGAGTTTGCTTGTTATACCTGATGTTAAGCTTTCAGACAAAGGTTTATTTGATGTTGGCAAGTGGAGCTTTATAAAATAATTAATTTATCAATTTTATATTTTATATTTTAAAAG
>CAYMZO010000104.1:0-4732 GCA_964394885.1 uncultured Eubacteriales bacterium
GACCATTTTCTGAATAAAATTCAGTACGCAAATACTCTCCATTCTCGTTTTTCTTCACGTTCTCTTATAACAAGTCTTGTTGGAGTGCCTTCAAGTCCAAAGACCTCTCTTATCTGATTATCAAGGTATCTTTGATAGCTATAATGAAATAAATCCTTTTTATTTACAAAGTAAACGAATGTAGGCGGTCTTGTAGAAGCCTGAGTCATATAGTATATTTTAAGCCTTTTTCCCTTATCTGTCGGCGGTTGAACTCTTGCCGTTGCAGCTGCCAAAACCTCATTGAGTTTTCCTGTTGAAATTCTCATTGCATTTTGGTCATCAACAAACTTTATAAGCTCAAACAGTTTATCTATTCTCTGCCCTGTTTTAGCCGATATAAAAATTATAGGAGCATAAGACATAAATGAAAAATCATTCATCAACTTTTTTCTGTAATTTGTCATTGTTGTTCCGTCTTTTTCAACTGCGTCCCATTTATTAACAACTATTATACAGGCCTTGCCTTGCTCGTGTGCTATACCCGCAACCTTCGAATCCTGCTCCGTAAAGCCTTCTATTGCGTCAATCATTATTACACATACACTTGCACGTTCAACGGCCATTCTTGCCCTTATAATGCTGTATTTTTCAATATCATCATACACTCTGCTCTTACGACGTATTCCCGCAGTATCAATAAGCACAAATTTTCCGAATTTATTTTCAACGAAAGTGTCTGTTGCATCTCTCGTTGTGCCTGCAATGTTAGAAACGATTGCTCTTTCCTGCCCCGATATTTTATTTACAAGCGATGATTTTCCAACGTTAGGTTTTCCTATTATTGCAACTTTTATTGTTTCATCGTCATCTGCTTCATCAATATCCTTTGGAAGATGTTCAAGCACAGCATCAAGCAAATCACCTGTACCGTGTCCGTGAGCCGCAGAAACAGCTATCGGATCGCCTAAGCCTAAATTATAGAACTCATAAAATTCGGCAGGTGGATCGCCTATTGTATCGCACTTATTAGCACATACTACAATCGGTTTTCCACTTTTTTGAAGCATAGTAGCAACTTCACTATCAGTTGCAACTACACCTGTTTTTATGTCTGTTACAAGAATTATAACGTCTGCACTATCTATTGCAAGCTGTGCCTGGCGACGCATCTGAGACAGGATAATATCATCTGAATAAGGCTCTATTCCTCCTGTATCAACAAGCAAAAGGTTATGCCCAAGCCATTCACATTCTCCATATATTCTGTCTCTGGTTACTCCAGGAGTATCGTCAACTATTGAAAGTCTTTGACCTACAAGCTTATTAAACAATGTCGACTTTCCAACATTAGGTCTGCCAACGACTGCTATTACCGGTCTTGCCATTCTCCCACCTCCAGAATTTTTTCAACAATTTCATATCCGTCATTACCTAACGGAATTATTTTTATTTTAAGCTTTTCCTGTGCCTGTTCAAGAGTCATATCATCTAAAAATACGTTATCTGCAGTATCGTCCTGAGGATATGAGCCCTTAAGCATTGCCGCAGGAATTACAAGCGCATCTCCCAATTCTTTATCCTTTAGCTGACTCACTAAATCTGTTCCTGTTAAAAGCCCTGCAACTGTTACAGTGTGCCCGAAAAAGTCATTTTTTATTTCAACTACATCAATTTTTAAATCATTAAATTCCTGATGAAGTTTGTTTGCAAATTCGCATATTAACGGATAGGCAGCTGACCCTGTTGCCATTGTTATTTTAACCGGTCTTTGTGGTGCTTTAAGTTCCTGATTAACAATGCAATCATAAAACTCGTGCTTTAAGCTTGCCCACATTCCTACTCCGTTTTCAAGCTGACGAAAATCCTCATAAAATTCATACGGAGGCATTTCACGCTTGGCTTTAAGATAAAACTCATCTGCAGCAAAAACAAGATGGGTTCCAAATTTTTTGTAAAACTCTTTCCCGTATTCTTCTATTATATCAATAGTTTGTCCCGCAGTCTGCTGAGTATATTCTTCAAGCATACAAAGGCCTTCTCTGTGCTTAGTTATTCCAACAGGTACGCAGGCTATTGTTTTTACGCTCGGATACATTGCAGAAAGCTGTTCAATGCTATATCTAAGCTCATCGCCATCATTTATTCCCGGACACAGCACAAGCTGTGTATTAAGCTGAGTTCCTGCATCGGCAAGTTTTTTTATTATCTTCAAAGACTCGCCTGCATTTTTATTTTTCATCATTTCCACACGAAGTTCCGGGTTCATCGTATGAACGGAGATGTTAACGGGACTTATGTGCATCTCTATTATTCTATTGACATCACGCTCTGACAGATTTGTAAGCGTAACATAATTTCCAAAGAAAAAAGAAAGCCTTTCATCGTCATCTTTAAAATACAAACTTTCTCTCATACCCTTTGGCATCTGGTCAACAAAACAAAATATACATTTATTTTTACACGAATGTTTTTTGTCCATAAGATAAGTTTCAAAATCAAGACCTATGTCCTGATACTCATCTTTTTTCTTTATCTTTACTTTATATGTTTTGCCATTTTCATTTTCAAGAATTAATGAGAGCTTATTTTCGCAAGCATAAAACTGATAGTCCAATATATCTAATATTTCGTGATTATTAATGCTGATTAATTTATGCCCCTTAGAAATGCCATGCTTATCACACAGAGATTTCTTTTCGACTTCCCTAATTACTACTGACAAGCAAAACACCTCCATATACAACGATTAAAAGGCGGGGAAGGGATTCCTTCTCCACCTCTAACTTCGGTCAGAACATTGTTATATGTCCTTTTTAATAACCTGCTTGCCATTATAAAATCCACAAGCTGAGCAAACTCTGTGTGCTCTTTTATATTCCCCACACTGAGGACATTTAACAAGAGCAGGTGCAGAAATCTTCCAAACGTTGGAACGTCTCTTATCACGTCTTGCTTTAGAAACTCTTCTCTTTGGTACCGCCATGTCAGCACCTCCCTAATCATTCTAAAAAAAATTGTATTCATTATTTATCCAAAAGCTGCTGTAACACTTCAAGACGAGGGTCTATCGGCTTTTTGCAGCTACATGAATCCTCATTTAAATTTTTACCGCAGATAGAGCAAATGCCCTTACAATCATCTTTGCATAAAAATTTAGTTGGCAGAAAAAGCAAAATATCCTCTCTTACAAGCTCGTCCACGTCAAGTCTCATTGATGGAATAACGGTGAAATTGTCGTTACTTTCATCATTAAGATGTGTTACCAGTGTGTGGTTGACAGGCACTATGTACTTGCGTGTAATCGGTGTTGCACAACGATCACAACCATTTGAATATTCAAGTTCCGCCTTTGCATCGACACTAACAATGCCGGTGCTGTTTTTAATTGTTCCAGTTACCAATACAGCAGATGCTATTGGATTAACTCCTCCGACCTCACAGTCGGACATATCAAAACTATGCTCAAGTGTGAGCTGCGAACCCTCATTGTTAAAAATCTTTTGAAGATCTACAATATACATATTACAACACCTCACCAAGCATATGATTGATAACATACGCACAAGATATTATATAGCCCCTGCACGCCTTTGTCAATAAAAATTTTCAACTGCAAAATTATGGTGGGGGCAATGCTCCCACCTTAATTTATGTATTAATGTTAGATTTTCTGGCAAAAATCAAAAATTTCCTTTGGAAGCTCTGATTCGTCTGCTGAAATTGTGAATGTAAATTTAGTGTCTGTTGCATTTGCAAGAAGACTTACCTTTTCAAGGAACTCTGCAAGAGCTTTGAAATCATCTCCGCCGATTTTCAATGTTGTGTCTGCCAAAATATTTGTTATATCATTGTCTCCTGCACAAATTCCGCTAACGAAACCATAATATGCATCAAAACCGCTAACGCCAAATGCGTCTGTTGAAATAAGACGTGCACGTGAAGTAATATCATAAGTGAGTTTAGGCTTTTTTTCAATGCAGATTACATTACCGCTTGATGTTTCAACCGCCTTATTTACTTCCTCAATAAGATGCTTTGTCTTTCCTGTTCCTTTACGACCAATTATAAGAGATACCATAATAATCTCCCCCTGTGATTTCTATAATTTAATTCCGCATAAATTGCGGTAATATACAAAATTTAATTGTTTAGGTTCAACCTTTTTTCAAGTTCTTCCTTTTCTTTCTCATATCCGGATTTTCCAAGAAGGGCAAACATATTTTTCTTGTAGCTTTCAACTCCGGGCTGATTAAATGGATTTACTCCCAAAATATAGCCGGAAATCGCACATACTTTTTCAAGAAAATATATTAAATATCCTAAATCATATTCCCCCATACTGTCAACCTCAAGAACAATATTAGGAACTTCACCGTCTGTATGAGCTATAACTGTTCCCTCAAATGCTTTGCGGTTTACGTAGGACAATGTCTTTCCTGCAAGGAAATTAAGTCCATCAGCATTGACATCATCGGCTTCTATTACAATGTCGCTCTTTGGCTTGTCAAAGGTAACAACAGTTTCAAAAAGCTTACGCTGACCGTCTTGAATATATTGACCGAGAGAATGAAGATCTGTTGAGAAAATCGCAGAAGCAGGGAATATTCCCTTGCCGTCTTTGCCTTCGCTTTCTCCGAAAAGCTGTTTAAACCATTCGTTCATCATTGCATAAGAAGGCTCATAGCTGACCATCATCTCAATTACTTTACCCTGTCTGTAAAGTATATTCCTGATTGCTGCATATTTATAG
>CAYMZO010000105.1:0-4714 GCA_964394885.1 uncultured Eubacteriales bacterium
ATTAAGATATACCATTTAATTATCAAAAAGCACCCGCTATAAGCAGGTGCTTTTTATTGTTAAAAAATCAATAAACTTTTCTCTCTACATATTTTGTATGCAGTATTTCGTGTGCCTTATGGCTATTTGGCTCTTTAAGATATGTATCGTAAAGTTCCTTAACAAATGGATTTTCGTGGCTCTTTCTAAGAGTCATAGCACTATCCTCTGAATAAAGAGCCTTGGCACGCTGTGCACGAAGGTCAATATTGTTGCGAACATATCCGGGCTGGATTGGCTGACCACCTCCGTTTACGCATCCTCCAGGACACGCCATAACCTCTACAAAGTGGTATTCTGCCTTTCCTTCCTTAATCATATCAAGCAATTTGCTTGCATTTTCAAGTCCCGATGTTACAGCAACTCTTACCTTTGTTCCGGCAAGGTCATATTCAGCTTCCTTTATGCCTTCAACGCCACGAACATCAGTAAATTCAACACTCTCAAGTGGCTTTCCGGTAACGACCTCAGCAACAGTACGAAGTGCAGCTTCCATAACTCCTCCGGTTGCACCAAAGATATGTGCAGCACCGGAAGCAATTCCGAGTGGGTCGTCAAACTTCTCATCAGGAAGGTCTTCAAACATAATTCCCGAAGTTTTTATCATTGATGCCAGTTCACGAGTTGTAAGTGAAGCATCAACATCAGGATATCCTGATGCATCTTGATAATCACGCTGTATTTCAAACTTCTTAGCCGTACAAGGCATAATGCTTACAACATATATATTCTGTGGGTCTATTCCCATCTTTTCAGCATAATACGTTTTTATAAGTGCACCATACATCTGCTGAGGAGATTTACAGGACGACAAGTTTGGAATAAATTCAGGATAATAGTGTTCGCAGAACTTAATCCAGCCAGGTGAACAAGACGTTATAAGTGGCAATGCTCCGCCATTTTTAAGACGTCCCAAAAGCTCTGTTCCCTCTTCAAGTATTGTAACATCGGCTGCAAAATCAACATCAAATATCTTGTCAAATCCGAGCCTTCTCAAAGCGGCAGCAAGTTTGCCTTCAACGTTTGTTCCAATAGGCATTCCAAAGCATTCTCCGAGCTGTGCACGAACAGATGGTGCAGGAGCAACTACAACGTGCTTGGTCTCGTCCTTTAATGCGTCCCAAACAACCTGTGTGCTGTCTTTTTCAATAAGAGCTCCTGTTGGACAAACAGATATACACTGTCCGCAGTATACACACGATGTTTCATTAAGCGGCAAATCAAAAGTGCTGGAGATATGAGTGTCAAATCCACGGTCATTACATCCGATAACAGCAACGTGCTGATTTTGCTTGCACACTGCAACGCAACGACGGCAAAGAATACACTTTGAATTGTCTCTTATAAGATGTGGTGCAGAATCATCAATATCAGGCTCTAAGATTTCACTTCCCTTGAAGCGGTCTTGGTCAACTCCATACTCAAGTGAAAGTGCCTGAAGTTCACAGCTTTGGTTCCTGGAACAAGAAAGACAATCCATTCTATGGTTTGAAAGTATAAGCTCTAAAGTTGTTTTACGGGCTTTTCTAAGTGCAGGTGTGTTGGTGAGAACCTCCATGCCTTCTGCAACAGGATATACGCAGGCTGCAACAAACGAACGAGCTCCTTTTACTTCTACAACGCACATACGGCATGCACCGATAGCGTTTATATCTTTAAGGTAGCACAATGTCGGTATGCGAATACCTGCAATTCGTGCAGCATCTAATATCGTGGCATTTTGAGGAGCCTCGACCTCAATCCCGTTAATAGTAAGTTTAACAGTATCCATAATCGAGTTATCCCTTTCTTTATATATTTTTAATTACTTTTTAGAAATTGCATCAAATTTGCACGTTTCCATACAGGTTCCGCATTTAATACATTTTTCAGTATCAATAACATGTGCAGATTTAACTTCACCTGTAATTGCATTAACAGGACAAGCTCTTGCACAAGCAGTACAACCCTTACATTTTTCAGGGTCAATTGAAAAGCTGAGAAGCTTTTTACATACGCCTGCCGGACACTTTTTGTCTACAACGTGAGCAATATATTCATCTCTAAAATAACGCATTGTTGAAAGTACTGGGTTTGGAGCTGTCTGTCCAAGTGCACAAAGAGCGTTTGATTTTATATGATAACAAAGCTCTTCCATTTTATCCAAATCTTCAAGAGTTCCGTTTCCGGAAGTGATTTTTTCAAGCATTTCAAGCAAACGCTTTGTTCCTATACGGCAAGGCGTGCATTTACCACACGACTCGTCAACGGTAAACTCCAAGAAAAACTTTGCAATGTCGACCATACAAGTATCCTCGTCCATAACAATGAGTCCACCGGAGCCCATCATTGCACCAATCGAGATAAGATTATCATAATCTATCTTTGTATCAATTAAAGATGCAGGAATACATCCGCCGGAAGGACCTCCGGTCTGTGCTGCCTTAAACTTCTTTCCGTTTGGTATTCCTCCGCCGATATCTTCAATTACCTCTCGGAGTGTTGTTCCCATTGGTATTTCAACAAGACCTGTATTATTTATTTTTCCTACAAGGCAGAAAACTTTAGTTCCCTTTGAACGCTCAGTTCCCATTGAAGAGAACCAATCGGCACCCTTTAATATTATTCTTGGAATGTTTGCATAAGTTTCAACATTATTCAATATTGTTGGCTTTTCAAAAAGACCTTTAACAGCCGGGAATGGAGGACGAGGTCTTGGCTCTCCTCTGTTTCCTTCAATGGATGTCATAAGTGCTGTTTCTTCACCACAAACAAATGCACCGGAACCAAGTCTTAATTCAAGGTCAAAATCAAATCCGCTCTCAAAAATATTTTTTCCGAGCAAGCCATAATCTCTTGCCTGCTTTATTGCAAGCTCAAGACGTTTAATAGCTATTGGATATTCTGCTCGAACATATATGTATCCTTGATGTGCACCAATTGCATAGCCCGCAATTGTCATAGCTTCCAAAACTGCGTGTGGATCACCCTCTAAAACCGAACGGTCCATAAATGCACCGGGGTCTCCTTCGTCGGCGTTACAGCAAACATATTTAACGTCATTAACACTTCTGCTTGCAAATTCCCATTTAAGACCCGTTGGAAATCCACCGCCGCCACGGCCTCTTAATCCCGAATTCTTAATACATTCAATTACCTGTTCGGGTTTCATTGATGTAAGAACTTTACCAAGAGCTTGATAACCGTCCAACGCAATGTACTCATCTATAAGCTCGGGGTTTATGATACCGCAATTTCTAAGAGCAACACGCTCTTGATTTGAAAAGAACTCTGTATCCTTTAAGGATGTAACTGTACCCATAGTATGCTTATCCCCCTTTACCTTGCAGCACCGATGGTATATTCTTCTACCACCTGCTTATTTATTAAGTGCTGATCCACAATTTTTGTTACCTTTTCAGGTGTCATAAGAACGTATGTAACCTTTTCCTTGCCGGGCTCGTGTACCTCTATAATAGGTTCTAAGCAACATATTCCTATACATCCAACCTGAGACACCATTATATCAGGCGCTTTTTGAGATACTTGCTTTATGACTTCTTCATAAACCGGAGTTGCACCTGCGGATATTCCGCACGTTGCCATACCAACAACAACTCTGGTAGTCGTGGCATCCGGTCCTAAGTTTGACTTTTTTAATGCTTCCGCTTTTATTGCGGAAAGTTCCTCAAGAGATTTCATTTTGAATACGCACCTCCTACAAAGTGTTGTTATTGATACTTTTTCATTATTTCCGGTATATCATCCGGTACAAGCTGACCATATACATCATCGTTTATGGTCATTACAGGTGCAAGTCCGCAAGCACCTATACAACGAGTAGCATCAAGTGAGAACTTACCATCTGAAGTAATTCCTCCTGCCTCAATGCCAAGTATATCCTGAAGTTTAAGCAATATTGCCTGTGAACCTTTAACATAGCACGCAGTTCCAAGGCAAACGCTGATTTTATACTCGCCCTTTGGATTAAGGGTAAACTGAGCATAAAATGTTACCACACCATAAACTTCAGACAATGACATACCGAGTTCTTGTGCAATTATTGACTGGACTTCAATAGGTAAGTAACCATAAAGTTCCTGTGCCTTCTGGAGTATTGGCATTAATGCACCTTTTTGGTCTTTGTTCTCGTCAATAATTTGTTTATAAACGGAGATCAATACGATCTATAATGAAACAAAGGTAAGTTATTTTTTGTTTCTTTGTGGTTTGAATAAAAAAGATTAAGCCTGTAAGGAATGAGAATATCCGTACTTATCGTTGCACTCTTGACGATTATCTGTTTGTCGCCCGTGAAAGCTCAGCATGAGGTGCCTGTACCCGATAGCCTGAAACAAAAGATGCCGGTTATCGAATATAAATTTAACCCGAAACACCTGATCCTTCCGGCTTCTCTGATCACCGTCGGTGCAGTTGGAACAGCTATCGACGGGATGAATGATTTCCATCTTTTCTCCCGAAAAAGCGATGTGAAGAAGATCCGTGTGGACGATTATCTGGAATGGGGGATGCTGGGATGGGTTTTCGTCTGCGACCTGATGGGGAAGGAGAAGCATAACTGGGTAGATCAGCTCTTTCTGGTGACTATGGCGGAAGGAATGAATGCCGTTATGACCCGTGCCCTGAAATATTCCATCAATGAGACCCGTCCTGACGGAGGCCCTTATTCGTTCCC
>CAYMZO010000106.1:0-4632 GCA_964394885.1 uncultured Eubacteriales bacterium
CTCGTTTTTATTGTTATACATCGGAAAATCAAGAATATCATTTTTCACTCTTACAAAGCAGCCATTGCAAACCTGAACTTGACCGGGATTAAATAACAATTCATCTACTGCAGTTATGTGCTTTTGTTCAGCGTGTTTTCCCGAATATTCAAATATTAAATTTGCTATAATTCTTTTTCTTAAAGCAGGATGTAATGAACTGATATATTTGGCATCGTATCCGTTTTTTAAAACAGCATTTTTAATATTATCTTCTGCAACCAAAGATAAAAACTCATTATCTTCATTTAAACTTTTTACACAACGATTTACAGATTTCAAAAAATTCGGATTGATTTTTACTAATTGTGGAATAACATTATGCCTTATAGAATTTCTTGTATATTCAGTATTATTGTTTGTACTATCAACAACAAAGTTAAGGTTATTTCTATCACAATAAGATTCAATTTCACTTCTGCTACATTCAATTAATGGTCTGATTATATTATCCCTTTTCGCAGGAATACCGCAAAGTCCTCTTAAAGCGGTTCCTCTTGTCAAGTTAAAAAGAACAGTTTCAGCATTATCGCTTAGAGTATGTGCAGTTGCAATTATTGCATCTTTATCTATGCTTTCAAAAAACTCATATCTTATACGCCTACCACATTCCTCTTCAGACTCTCCTGTCTGTTTTGAAATTTTAGGCACATCAGTATGGAGAACCTTTAACTCAACTCCAATTTGTTTGCAATAAGCAGTTACAAAATTCTCGTCATCATCTGCCTCTTGCCCTCTTATTCCGTGATTGACATGAGCGGCAATAAGATTAATATTATAGGTTTCTTTTATTGAATTTAAAAACGAAAGAAGCGCAATCGAATCTGCTCCTCCTGAAAAAGCAACAATTACTGTTGCTCCTGGAAAAAGCATTTGATAGCGCTCAATAACAGATAAAATCTTAGATTCCATCTCTATTCCTTTCCAATGTTGAAAACATAGTAAAATCAGGATTCCATGCAAGTTCAACCGTTTCAGTTGGACCGTGTCTATTTTTTGCAATAATTATTTCAACTTTGTTTATCTGCTCAACATCACTGTTTTCGCCTTCATCACCATAATAATCATCTCTATACAGCATCATAACAATATCTGCATCCTGCTCGATAGAACCGGATTCACGAAGGTCTGCAAGCTGTGGCTTATGACTCTTTCCTCTTCCTTCAGTTCCTCTGGAAAGCTGTGCCAGAACTATTACAGGAATATTTAGGTCTTTTGCCATAAGCTTAAGGTTTCTGGTTATTTCAGAAACCTCCTGAACTCTGCTTTCTGTCCTCTGACCTGATTTCATAAGCTGTAAATAGTCGATTACCACACAGTCTATATCTTTCATTCTTCGAACTCTTGCTTTCATTTCAGGCACGGTAATATTAGAAGTATCATCAAAATACAAAGGACAATCATAGAGTGCTGATGTTGCAGTACTAATTCTCATCCATTCTTGTTCATTTAAAAGTCCTGTTCTCATCTTTGTGCTTAAAACTCTTGCCTCTGTTGACAATACTCTTTGAGCTATTTGCTCCTTTGTCATTTCAAGAGAAAAGAAAAGAACTTTCTTTTTTGCCATTACTGAAACATTTCTTGCAAGATTAAGAGCAAAGCTTGTCTTTCCCATTGCAGGACGAGCACCAACGATTATAAGGTCAGACTTATTAAGTCCCGATATTACTCTATCTAAATCTGAAAACCCGGTAGAAAATCCTAAATACTGGTCTCTTTCCGGAGAATTCAATTTTGAAAGTCTATCATAGACACTATCGGTAAGTATTTCACCGATTCTTGAAGCAGACGAGGTGTTTTTGCCCTGCCTTATGTCATATATTTTTTGCTCAGCACTATCAAGAAGTGTATCCGCACTCTCTTCCATATTGGAAGCACTGTCTATTATTTCTTTTGAAACACCAATTAATGTGCGTATGTAAAATTTTTCTCTGATAATCTTAGCATAAGCTTCCACATTGGCGGTTGAAGGAACAGACTGTGCAAGCTGAAATAAATATGTTTTACCCGCAGCATCATCATAAACATTTTCTGCCTTCAGCTTTTCAAGAACAAGTAATGGGTCTATTCTGCCACCCATACCATCTATGCCAAGCATTGCAGAATAAATTGCTCTATGTGCAGGCAAATAGAAATATTCTGTTTTAAAACCACATTCGCTTGACTGAATTTGGTTTATACAAGGTGGGTCAAGAAGTATTGAACCAAGGACTGCCTGTTCGGCTTCAAGGCTATACGGAAGTTCCATATCCATTGTTAAATTAACATTTTGCACGGATTTAATCTCCTTAATTCTTATATAGATACATTAAGACTCACTTACTTGAACATTAACTTTTGCAATTATACCATTATAAAGTTTAATTTCTGCCTGATAAGTACCGAATGCTTTAATATCATCAACAGTTATTTTTCTTTTGTCAGTATTTATACTATATTCTTTTTTTATTTGTTCTGCAATTTCTTTTGCAGTTACAGAGCCAAATAACTTTCCACCCTGACCTGCTTTTGCAGTCATTTTAATGGTCTTTCCGGATAATTTATCGGCAGATGCCTGAGCCTGTGCTGTTTCAACATCAATCTTATGTTGCTTAGACTGCTCGGCATTTTTTAGTTCTGTTAAATTTTGTGCATCTGCAGGGGTTGCAAGATTTTTGGGCAACAAAAAATTACGAGCATATCCGTCTGATGCACTAACAAGCTCTCCCTTTTTCCCAAGTCCTTTAACATCCTGCTTTAAAATTAGTTTCATATATATATCCTCCAAAATGTCAGTTCTGTGTTTTAAAAAAATCATCTAAAGTATTTTTAAGTTTACCAAGTGCATCTTCTATTGTTGCACCCTTAAGCTGTGCAGCGGCCATCGTTTGATGCCCACCTCCGCCGAGTTTTTCCATAATAACCTGAACGTTCATTTCGCCCATTGAACGAGCTGAAATATTTATGCCATCGTTTGAACGAAAAAGCACATACGAAGACTTAATTCCGTAAATATTAAGAAGCTCATCTGCAACTTGTGAAGCAACAATTCTTACGTCGTCAATTCCCTCAGGGGCAATGGCAATAGCACAATTTTTATAGGTAGTTGCCTTTGCAATAATAGAATTTCTCTGCTTATAATTATCCATAGTGTTTGCAAACAACTGTTTAACGGTTAAAGTGTCAGCACCACGGCCTCTTAAATAAGCCGCCGCTTCAAAACTTCTTACGCCTGTTCTTAACACAAAGTTACGAGTATCAAGCATTATTCCTGCTAAAAGTGCCTCCGCAGGTATTTGCTTTAATGGAGTTTTAACGGTGATATACTGCAACATTTCAGTTACCATTTCAGCGGCAGAAGATGCCGCAGGCTCGTTATAGAAAATAACAGCGTTATCTATGTAATCAACTGTTTTTCTATGGTGGTCAATAACAACCACCGTGTCTATTGCATCATATATCGACCTGTCTTCAAGAAAATCCGCTCTATGAGTGTCTACCACAACAAGCAATGTCTTTTTATTAATTAATGTTTTTGCCTCATTGGGTTCAATAAAAACATCTCCCAATCCATTTTCTTCAATATGATTTATTAAAGAACCTGCAAGGCTTTTTTCTTTATAAAGTACAACTTTTGCCGGTTTATTAACGGCAGACGCTGCACTGCAAACACCAACAGCTGCACCAATACTATCAAGGTCTGAATAGCAATGACCCATTACGAGTACATTTTCACTACTTTCAATAAGTTCCGATAAAGCTGCTGCAATAATTCTGGTTTTAGTATTTGTTCGTTTTTCTATGCCACTTGAAATTCCACCAAAGAACTCATAGTTTCCTTTTGTTTTGACGGCAACCTGATCTCCGCCACGACTTTGAGCCATATCAAGAGATTGTCTTGCTGCATCATCACATTCAAGCATTGAGTTTCCTCTTCCGACACCTATTGAAAGAGTTACTCCGATTAATTTATCGTCATATAAAAACGCTCTGATTTCATTAAGTACTTTAAAGCGTTCTTCTATCATATCTTGAAGTCCACGTTCCTCTGCGACAATAAAGAATTTGCCATTTGATATTTTTCTCATTACACAAGGAAACTTTGCAACCCACGATTCAATTATCTTTTCAAGTCCGCCTGTAATAACAGCAACTTCACTGTCTTTATAATTTTGAGAAAGATCCTCAATATTGTCAAACACAGCGTGAAGAACCGTTGGCTTAGATAAATCGTATTCATCGGCCTTATTCTTTAAAGATGTATCATCAACAAAGAACAGACAAGTTAAACCCGAAGCTTCAATTGAACTTAAATATACAGTATATTTATTATCATTATATTCAGTAACAATACTATCAAAAGATGATAAATCATCAAAATTAATATCCGGCAAAAACTGACCTATATTTTCATCAAGCAAAATATTGTCAGATATTATACGAGCATTAAAAAGCTCGTTGCACCACATAATTTTACCTGCCTCATTAATAACAACCGTAGGAAACGGAAAGCCTTCCAATGACTCCTTTTGATTTACATCAAGATATTTTGCAGTCTTTTTTATAGTCTGCTTAAGCTTATCATTAGCAATACTTGCACTTACAGTAGCACCT
>CAYMZO010000107.1:0-4621 GCA_964394885.1 uncultured Eubacteriales bacterium
AATACTTACTATGCAGACGGTGCAAACGTAGTATTGTCATCTGCCGGTGCAGTTGGAGATGGCGTTACATCAAAGGCAAAAGAAGTTAAGAAATTTGCAATTGAAGTTGATAACGATAAGGATGCAAACCAGCCTGGATATATTTTAACAAGTGTTCTTAAAATAACAGAAGTTCCTGTATATGAAATTTCAAAGTTATATAAAGAAAATAAGCTTTCAGAGGTTCAGGGCAAAGAAATCAGTTACAACCTTGCTTCAGGTGCAACAGGAATCACATCTCTTGCAGAAATAGAGAAGAATATTCTTCCTTCAGGCAAAGAAAAGTGGGAAGAGATAAAGAAGATTGTTAAAGAAGCAGAAGAAGGAATTAAATCAGGTAAAATTAAGGTTACAAATGCTCAGGCAGGAG
This sequence comes from uncultured Eubacteriales bacterium, assembly GCA_964394885.1. Taxonomy (GTDB): domain Bacteria; phylum Bacillota; class Clostridia; order Oscillospirales; family Acutalibacteraceae; genus RZYX01. The sequence continues at coordinate 410 of CAYMZO010000107.1, forward strand.
AGACAATTAGCAAGGACAAAATGACTAACCTTAATATGCCGAACGATTAATTAAAATTAATAAGGATAAGGGTTTATGGGTATGTATTCAATAGAAACTGTAAATTTAACAAAAAAATTCGGCAATTTTACTGCTAATGATAATATTAACTTAGGCGTTGAAAAAGGAAAAATAACAGCTATCGTAGGCGAAAACGGCGCAGGCAAATCAACTCTTATGAATATGTTTTATGGAATATTGAAACCCACCTCAGGCGACCTTATTGTAGAAGGCGAAAAAGTAGATTTTAAATCTTCTCAAGACGCTATTAATAAAGGATTAGGCATGGTGCACCAGCATTTTAAGCTGGTGCCGAGCCTAAGCGTTTTTGAGAATATTATACTTGGGGCAGAGATAAACAAAACAGTAAAAGGCTTAAAACTTCCGTTTATTAATTTTAAGCAGGAAATAGAAAGTGTTCAGAAAGTTATAGATGAATATAAGTTTGAGCTTAATCCTAAGGATAAGGTTGAAAACATTTCCATCGGAGCAAAGCAAAGAGTTGAAATACTGAAAATGCTTTACAGAAACGCTCATATACTTATATTTGATGAGCCAACAGCGGTTCTTACACCTCAAGAAGTAGATGAACTTTTAGTTAATCTTAAGGAGCTTAAGGCACAGGGAAAAACAATTATACTTATCACGCATAAGCTTCGAGAGGTAATGGAAGTTAGTGATAATGTAATTGTAATTAAGCGTGGAAAAGTTATTGGTACTGTAAGAACAAGTGAAACAAGCCCTGAACAACTTGCAAATATGATGGTTGGCAGAGATGTTATGCTTGAATTTGATAAAACAGAAAAGAATTTTGAAAACAATAGAACAGCATATTGCGTAAATAATATTTCTACTATTAACGATATGGGAAAGAAAGTTCTTGATGATATTAGCTTTTCAATAAAAGAGGGCGAAATATTAGGAGTTGCCGGTGTTGAAGGAAATGGTCAAAGTGAGCTTATTAAAGTGCTTACCGGACTTATGGAATCAACTGAAGGAAGCGTAAAAATTTACGATAAGGATATAACAAATAAGTGGCCGGATTGCCTTAGAAAGTCGGGTCTTGCATTTGTACCGGAAGATAGATATGCACAGGGTCTATGCAAAGATATGAGCATATCAGACAATATAATAGCCGGTTACCAAGATGGTAAAGGTTATTGCTCTTGTGGCATTTTGAAAGAAAAATCAATTTGCGATTCAAGAGACGACTTAATAGAAAAATATGATATTAGAATAGCAGAAAAAGAGGGCAACATATCTCAGTTGTCCGGAGGAAATGCTCAAAAGGTTATTATTGCAAGAGAATTTAGTTCAAATCCTGATGTTATTATTGCAAGTCAGCCAACAAGAGGCGTTGACATAGGTTCAATTGAATTTATATATAACAAAATATTAGAACTGAGAGATGAAAATAAAGCAGTTTTGCTTGTTTCATCAGAGCTGTCTGAAATAATGTCTTTGTCTGACAGAATTATTGTAATGTACAAAGGCAGGATAGTCGGTGAGGTTGACGGTAAAAATGCTGACAGATCAGAGTTAGGACTTCTAATGGCAGGTATAGCTAAAGAACAAGGAGCGTAAGTTTATTATGAAAAGAAAAAAGCTATTTAAAAATATTTTAAATACACTTATTCCTGTTTTATTGGCATTTGCCATAGGAGGAATAATAATTTTAGCAATCGGTGAAAATCCATTCACTACATACAAAATAATGATTGAAAAATCGTTTCTTAGTGTAAACGGATTTTTAAAAACACTTCATATGGCAGCACCACTTATTTTAACCGGACTTGCTATTGCAATAACATTTAAGGCAAACATATTTAATATGGGTGTTGAAGGTCAAATGCTACTCGGTGCCTTTTTTGCCGCAGTAACAGGATTTAGTTTTGATTTACCACCACTTTTGCATATTACGGTTTGTCTTTTAACAGGAATGTTAGTTGGTGTTGTGTTTGCACTTATACCGGCATTATTAAAAGCGTATTTTAAAGTTAATGAAATGGTTGTTACATTAATGATGAATTATGTTGCAATTGAAATAGTTAAATTTCTTGCACAGGGTGTATACAAAGACCCAACATCAGGATATGTTTCAACTTATACAATTAATTCAAGTGCAATGTTTAATAAGTTGGGAAACACAGGTATTACGGCATTCTTTATAATTGCAGTTGTTTTATTTGGAATAGTTTATGTTGTAATGCAAAAGTCTAAACTTGGTTATGAAATTACAGCTATTGGAAAAAATCCTGAATTTGCAGAAGCATCAGGAATGAAAATTTCAAAGAAGATAATAATTATTATGCTTATCAGCGGAGCATTGTCAGGAATTGCCGGAGCAGGTTTCCTTATGAGTGAAAAATTTAGATTTACTCTTGATTTTTCAGGAAATCCCGGACTCGGTTGGGATGGAATGTTGATTGCACTTTTAGGAGGACATAATCCAATAGGAATTATAATTGCTGCTATTTTCTATGCAGGTCTTAAAACAGGCAGTGAGTATATTGGATTGTTCACCAACGTACCTAAAGAAATTGTAGGTGTTATACAGGGAATCCTCATTCTACTATTATCCATAAAGTTCATTAAAGAAAATGTTGTGAAATCAAAAAAAGTTTCAAATAAAAATACTCAAAAGGAAGGGGCTTAATGTATGCTAAACAATATTTTATACGATTTGGTGTATCACAGTGTGCCCATTATCCTTGCAGTATTGGGCGGTATATTTGCTCATAAAGTAAATGTACTTAATATAGGACTCGAAGGCATGATGCTGATGGGTGCATTTTCAAGTGCTCTTTCAGTTTCAATAACAGGTAGCTTATGGCTTGGAATTTTAATCGGAGTTGTTGCAACTTTAATTATTGGATTAATATTTTCGCTGTTCAGCATAACACTAAAAAGTAATTTTATTATTACAGGACTTGGAATTAATCTGTTTGTAAGTATGCTTTCATCCTTTATTTTAAAGGCAATGGGACTTGCAAATATAAATGTAAGTAATGTAATTGATGTTGCTTCGCTTAAAATTCATATTCCTTTTATTCAAAATATTCCGATAATCGGACCTTTGCTTAGCGGACATACAGCAATAACATATATTAGCTTTTTGATGATTATATTGGCAAGCATTCTTATGTTTAAAACAAAGTTTGGAGTATACGTAAGAGTTGTCGGTGAAAATGAAGAGGCTGCAAAATCAGTTGGAATTAATGTTAATCAAATTAAATATATAGCAATCTTAATAGGTGCATTACTTTGTGCTTTAGCCGGTGCAAACCTTTCGGTTGAAAGAATGGCATTGTTTACTCCTGATATGACTGCAGGCCGTGGATTTATAGCTATCGCAGCAATATTCTGCGGAAAAGGTATGCCGCTAAAATCAACAGCTTATGCAATTGTATTTGGACTCGCAAGGTCGCTTGCAATCAACCTTGGACTTTTTGCCGGCCCTGTTTCAGGATTATTGGAAATGATTCCGTATTTAATGATTGTTGTTGTTCTTGCAATAGCATCTGGCATTGAATCCAAAAAGACTAAGGTAAGAGGTTTTAAATGGGAGTAAAGGAGCTTAATATGGAAAAATCTGCATTGATTATTGTTGATATGGTAAAAGATTTTACAGATGAAAATGGGCTTGTCTTTTATCCGCAAAACCGAGAAATACTTCCTAAAATAAAAGAAGTTTTAGAAGATTGCAGAAAAAACAATTTGCTGATTATATTTTTGCAACATAGTTACAGAGCAAATAAGTTTGATAAAAATCTTGCCAATATGCGACCTAATTGCATTGAAGGAAGTGGTGGAGACCAGATTGACTCAATGCTAAAGGTTGAAGATAAAGATTATGTTATCAAGAAGAGAAGATACAGTGGATTTGTAGGCACAGACCTTGATATGGTGCTTAGGGAAAACAATATTAAAAATACTATTATTGTTGGAACAAAGACAAACTGCTGTATTAGAGCGACTGTAACAGACGCATACAATTTAGATTATATGCCGATTGTAATAAGAGAATGTGTTGCAACAAACGATCAGACAGTTAACGATGTTCATCTTACCGATATAGACAAATACTTGGGAAAAGTAATTACTATGGACGAATTAAAGCAACAATTAAAACGGTGCTTATATTGATAAAGTGTCCTTTGTCGTATAATACGT